>CAVCWN010000147.1:0-9588 GCA_963605975.1 Desulfovibrionaceae bacterium
GGTGTCCATCATCAGAGCAACCGGTATATTTAATTTTTTAGAAAGGGCTCTCACTCTTTCCATTTGTTTTTTGTGGTAGTCGTGAGTGCCATGCGAAAAATTAAAGCGGGCAATGTTCATTCCATTTTGAATTATTTTTGAAAGAACTTCATCATCTTCTGTGCTAGGTCCCATTGAACACACAATTTTTGTTTTTAAAGGCGTCATTTTCTCTTCCTGCCAAATCTCGAATTTAAAAAAGAGTATCTAGTTTTTACTTTTTTTCTTCAAGTATGTATATTTCAATTTTTTTTTAATTGTAGAAAACTTTTTTTCTAACCGCCCTTTCCGGGCTCGGCTGTTCGCCTCGGTGCTTCGCACTCTGCCTCTGGTAGCCCCTCCAAGCGCGGACTAAGCCGCCTTTCCTTTTCCAAAAAAATCCTGCAAAGAAGTGGGGCGTGTAAAAATCAAATGACAAAGGCAAATTTCCTTGGAAAAAAATCTTTAAAAAAAATAAAAAAATTTTTAAAAAAAATTTGACACAAAGAAAAAATGGTGTGTATAATACTAGTAATTGGAAACGTTTCCGATAACGTTTCCAGAAAACACAACTTTGTAGATTATTTTTTCATCAGGAGGAAAATATGAAAAAATTAGGAAAGATTGCAAAGGCTTTTGTAAGCACTGCATTAATTGCTTCTTGCTTTGTGTCTTGTTCAAAAAAGGATTCTTCGGTTGGTGAAGTTCGCTATTTGAATTTTAAACCGGAAGTTGCAGAAGTTTACCAGGAACTCGCTGAAGCCTACAAGGCAGAAACTGGTGTAAATGTTGTTGTTGAAACAGCTGCAAACAACACTTACGAATCAACACTCACTTCAAAGATGAGTCAGAAAAATGCACCTACACTTTTCCAGATTAACGGTCCAAGAGGTTACGCTTCATGGTCCAGCTATTGTGCAGATCTGTCAGAAACAGAATTGTACAAGCATCTTTCAGACAAGTCTTTAGCAGTAACAGTTAACGGCGTTCCTTACGGAATTCCTTATGTTGTTGAAGGCTACGGAATCATTTACAACAAGGCTATCACAGACAAATATTTCGCACTTGATTCAAAGGCAACTCCTTACACAAGCATGGACGAAATCAACAACTTTGAAGCCCTCAAAGCTTTGGCAGATGACATGCAGGCAAACAAAGAAGCTCTTGGCATTAAGGGTGTATTTGCTTCAACATCACTTAAAGCTGGTGAAGACTGGAGATGGCAGACTCACCTGGCAAACCTTCCAATCTATTACGAATTCAAAAACAACAATGTAGATCTTTCTTCTGATGCAACAAAGAAAATTTCTTTTGAATACGACAAAGAATTTAAAAACATCTTCGACCTTTACTTAACAGATTCTGTTATTGATCAAAAGAATGTTGGTGTTGCAACAGTAGATCAGTCTATGGCTGAATTTGCTCTTGAAGAAGCAGCTATGGTTCAAAACGGCAACTGGGCATGGGGCCAGATTTCCGGCGTTTCAGGAAACAAAGTTCTTCCAGAAAACGTAAAGTATCTTCCAATTTACACTGGCGTTGCTGGTGAAGAAAGTCAGGGACTTTGCATTGGTACAGAAAACTTCTACTGCATCAACAAGAAGGCTTCAGAAGCAGACCAGAAGGCAACTGCTGACTTTATCTACTGGCTCTATTCTTCAAAGACTGGAAAAGATTATGTAACAAACAAACTGGGCTTTATTGCTCCATTTGACACATTCGACGCAAGCGAACGTCCTACAGATCCACTTGCAGTTGAAATCAACAACTGGATGTCAAAACCTGGCATCACTTCAGTTTCCTGGAACTTTACTTTGTTCCCTTCACAGACATTCAAAGACAACTTTGGTGCATCACTTCTTCGCTATGCTCAAGGTTCAAAGTCTTGGGAAGATGTAAAGGCTGACGTAATTTCTGACTGGGAAACAGAAAGCGCAATGTAATTCCTCAAGGGAGGGTTTTCCTGTTGAACCCTCCCTTTTTTTGGGGACTAGCTTTATTTTCTGGAGGAGAAAATGAATAAACTTCACAATCCTATCAAAAAGTATTTTCCAATTTTTGTGCTGCCGACTTTGCTTTGTTTTGCGTGCTTTTTCCTTATTCCCTTTATAATGGGAATTGCATTATCTTTTACAAATTTTACAACTGTTACAGACATAAGAGGTTTTGTTGGTTTTCAAAATTACATCAAGGCTTTTACGACTGACAAAGAATTTCTTCATGCACTTGGATTTACTTCTTTATTTACTGTAGTTGCAGTCATCACTGTAAACTTTTTTGCTTTTGCACTTGCCCTTCTTTTGACAAAGGGACTCAAGGGAACAAACTTTTTCCGTTCCATTTTTTTTATGCCGAATTTGATTGGCGGAATTGTTTTGGGATACATTTGGAATCTTCTTATTAATGGAGTTCTTTTAAAATACTTTGGTCAGGATATTACTTTTAAAACTGAATACGGTTTTTGGGGATTAGTCATTTTGACCAACTGGCAGCTGATTGGTTACATGCTTGTAATTTACATTGCAGGTCTTCAGCAGGTGCCTGAAGATATGATTGAAGCCGCTCAAATTGACGGAGCACGGCCAGCGACAATTTTGTTTAAAATAAAAATTCCAATGGTAATGCCTTCAATCACAATCTGTTTATTTTTGGCATTATCAAATTCATTTAAGATGTTTGATCAAAACCTTGCCTTAACAGCAGGTGCTCCTGAAAAAACAACTGAAATGCTTGCTTTAAATATTTACCAGACTTTCTACAATAGAAATGCAAACTGGCACGGAGTTGCCCAGGCAAAGGCAACAGTTTTCTTTATCATCGTAGCCCTCATTGCTTTCATCCAGCTTAAGCTTACATCAAGAAAGGAGATTGAATCATGAAAAATTACGAAAGAAAATATTCCACTTTTCCAATCTATGTAATTTTAATTTTGCTGACTGTAATTTTTATTTTTCCAATCTTTCTGGTTTTGATGAATTCTTTTAAATCCAGACTTTATGTTTCAACCCAGCCTTTTGCATGGCCAAGCGGAAATACATTTGTTGGTTTGGAAAATTACATAAAGGGCTTAACTATTTCAGGTTTTGCACTTTCATTTTTGCGCTCGGTGTGGATAAGCGTGGCTTCAGTCCTTTTGATTATTGTGGCAACATCCATGACTGCCTGGTACCTTGTGCGCGTAAAAGGAAAAGTTACAAAACTCCTTTATTACATTTTTGTTTTTTCAATGATTGTTCCATTTCAAATGGTAATGTATACAATGACCTTTATTGTAAACAGAATGAACTTTGCAAATGTCTGGGGAATCGTTTTAGTTTACCTGGGATTCGGAGCAGGCCTGGCAGTTTTCATGTTTACCGGTTTTGTAAAAAACATTCCGCTTGAAGTTGAAGAAGCTGCTATGATTGACGGCTGCAATCCTTTACAGACATTTTTTGTTGTTGTCTTCCCAATGTTAAAGCCTACTGCAATTACTGTTGCAATCCTTCAGGCAATGTGGGTGTGGAACGACTACCTTTTGCCATATTTGATTTTGGGTTCTGAACACAAGACAATGCCTGTTGCAATCCAGCTGGCCATGAACGGAGCTTACGGTTCAACGGACTACGGTGCCTTTATGGCAATGCTTGTTCTTTCAATTATTCCTATAATCATCTTTTATATTTGCTCTCAGAAATATATAATCAAGGGGGTAATTGCAGGAGCGGTTAAAGGATAATTTATGACAATTAAAGACATTGCAAAAGAATGTGGATGTGCACTTGGAACAGTTTCCAGAGTTTTAAATAATCATCCAGATGTCAGCGACAAGACAAGAGAAAAAGTTTTAGCTGTTGTAGAAAAGCACGGTTTTGTTTTAAACACGAATGCAAGACAGTTAAAAACACAAAAGCGAAAAAATCTTGTCATCATCGTAAAGGGAACATCAAGCACTCTTTTGAATGGTCTTTTGGAACGTATTCAAAAAAAACTGGAATTGTCTGAATATTACGCGGATGTTGTAATTCTGGATGAAGATGACAATGAAGGTCTTAACGCCACAAGAATTTATTTTGAATTGAAACCCCTGGGAATTATTTTCTTAGGTGGCAGCCCGGACAGGCTTACTGGCGATTTTGAAAAAGTTCACGTTCCAAGTGTTTTAATTTCAAACCAGGCAGAAACTTTAGGAAGCAAATATATTTCTTCAGTTTCTGTAGACAACTTAAAAGCGGCAGCCGAATCTGCCAGATTTTTAATAAAAAACGGACATCGTAAAATTGGAGTAATCGGCGGTGCTTTGGATTCATGTCTTTCCGAAACACGCTACAAGGGTTTTTTAAAAGCCATGAAGGCGGCAAAGCTTCCTTTTGATTTTGATCTTTCCTATGAAGTTTCAAAATATTCTTTTGAAGGAGGCGCTCTTGCTGCAGAAAATCTTTTAAAAAGAAATCCGGATTTAACTGCAATTTTTACAATGTCAGATGCCATGGCTATTGGTGCCATCCGAAAGTTGCATGACATGGGAAAGAAAGTTCCAGAAGACATTTCAATTATTGGATTCGATGGAATTTCTCTTGCGGATTTTGTCTGCCCCCGTTTAACAACTATTCGTCAGATGGAAGAAGAAATGGCAGAAGAAGGTTTATCTGTTTTGCTTGACTGCATAGAAAAAAATAATTCCAGTCAGCACAAGCAGGTGCCTTACAAATTAATTTGTGGAGAAAGCGTAAGGAATCTTTCCTGAAACTTTTTTAGAAGGTGAATTATTATGAGCTTACTTGATAAACGTGCTAACGGTGTTTTGATGCACATTTCATCTTTGCCTGGAAAAACCGGCATTGGAACTTTTGGAAAAAGCGCATATTCTTTTGTTGATTTTTTAAAAGAATCATCGCAAACATACTGGCAGATTCTTCCTATTGGCCCTACAAGTTTTGGAGATTCGCCTTATCAAAGTTTTTCTACATTCGCAGGCAATCCCTACTTTATAGATTTTGAACTTTTGGAAAAAGACGGCCTTTTAAAAAAATCAGATTACGAAAATGTAAATTGGGGCCAGAATGAAAAGTCTGTTGATTTTGGAATTTTGTATGCAGAAAGACAAAAGATTTTTAAAATCATTCAAATCAATTTTGAAAAAAATATTCCATCTGACTACTACGATTTTTGTACTTACAATTCTGCCTGGCTTGAAGACTATTCACTTTTTATGGCAATAAAAGATGCTCACGGCGGCTGTTCTTTCAACCTTTGGGAAGATGACATCCGCCAGAGAAAAAATGATGCTTTAAAAGAATGGACAGAAAAGTGTAAGGAAAGAATTTCTTACTATAAAATTCTTCAGTATCTTTTTTACAAACAGTGGTACGCCTTAAAAAAATACGCAAATGAACGCGGCATAAAAATTATTGGTGACATTCCAATTTATGTTGCAGCAGACAGTGCAGACGTCTGGTCTAACCCAAAAGAATTTGCCCTTGATGAAAACTTTAATCCCATAGAAGTTGCGGGCTGTCCTCCGGATGCTTTTTCTGCTGACGGTCAGCTGTGGGGCAATCCTGTTTACAATTGGGACTACATGAAAAGCGAAAATTATTCATGGTGGAAAAAGCGCCTTGAAATGAGTTTAAAAAATTACGATGTAATCAGAATAGACCACTTCCGCGGCTTTGATTCCTACTATTGCATTCCATACGGCGCCGAAAACGCAAAAAATGGTTTCTGGCGAAAGGGACCTGGTTGTGAATTTTTTGAAGAAATAAAAAAATCTTTCGGGGACCTTTCTATCATTGCAGAAGACTTAGGATTTTTGACTGACTCTGTAAGGCAAATGTTAAAGGCGGTAGGATTTCCGGGCATGAAAGTTTTGCAGTTTGCCTTTGATTCCCGCGAAACAAATTCCGGCTACCTTCCACATGTTTACGAAAAGAACACAGTCGTTTACACCGGCACCCATGATAATGACACAATCCTTGGCTGGATGAAAAGCATTCCAAAAGAAGATTTAGCTTTTGCAAAAAAATATGTTCGAAGTGACGAAGAAAATTTTGTTCACAATTTGATGCTTCTGGCTCTTTCTTCTGTTTCAAACACGTGCATTTTAACCATGCAGGATTTAATCGGTCTTGATTCAAGTGCCCGCATGAATCAGCCTTCAACTTTGGGCTGTAACTGGAAGTGGCGTGCAAGTGAAGAAGAAATTTTTAACCCTGAGCTGAAAGAATTTTTAAGAAGCAGCACGCAGCTTTACCAGCGTTGTCGCTAAAGAAAAGGTGAGTGGCCTGAAAACTTCACCTTTAGTCATCGCTTTTTCAAGATACCAAAAGGAGCCCATAACTTGAAAAATGCGGTGACTTTTTTTGCGATTTTTTTTTCAGTTAAAATCAATAAAAGCTTACTTTTTAAATGCTACTTCAAAGTTTTAAAACTTTATGGTAACGTTAAGGAATGAAGAAGTTTTTTTTGAGTTTAGCTTTTGCTTTTTTTGGAAGTGGGATTTTATTTGCTCAAGTCAGCGGAATAAATAATTATGTTTCGCGCAGCTGGACACAAGTGGACGGTTTACCAGGAAACACTGTCTGCGATGTCATTCAGTCAAAGGACGGATTTTTATATTTTGGTTCTTATGAATGTCTTGTAAAATTTGACGGCTATGAATTTGAAACATTAAATAAATATACAGACGACAATCTTTCATTCATTTCTGCCAGAAGCATTTTTGAAGACGCTGACGGTCAGTTGTGGATTGGTTCTAATGACGAAGGACTTGAAATCATTTCTAAAAAAAATACGGCAAGGCATTTGACCGTAGAAGATGGTTTGCCAAACAATTCCATTCGCGCCTTAGCTCAGGATAAAAAAGGAAATGTCTGGGTGGGAACGGCAGGCGGCCTTGTTTACGTAACAAAAGATTTTTCCATAAAAAAAACTGTCAGCATTTCCAATGTGGATTTGTCACACGTAATTGTAAGCCAGCTTTACAACGATTCTTCCGACCGCCTGTGGCTGATCACAACAGAAGAAAACGGACTTTATGTTTTCGAAAATAATATTTTTAAAAAATCCACCCTGCTTGATTCCTACGGAAATTTTTCTCCATCCGCAATTACCCAGGACAAAGAAGGAAATTACTGGATTGCTTTGGGACAAGATGGAATTGTAAAAGTCAGTAACGGTCAAGTTGAAAAAATAAAGACAAATACCATTTTGGACACAGAAACAACAAACTGCATTTACACAGACTGTGACGGTTCCCTTTGGTTTGGAAATCAAAAAGGACTGGTGGTTTACAACCGTGGCCGTTTTTCAATTTACCAGGACAATTCTTCTCCGGTTTTAAATGATTCAATCAACAAAATTCTTGAAGACCGTGAAGGTAACGTCTGGATTGCAACTGACAACAGCGGCATTAAAAAAATCAGCCTGGGAAAATTTCACATCAACAATTTATCTTCACCGGTAAACGCTATTTGCCAGGACAATGATGACAATGTCTGGGTTGGATATGATGAAGGGCTTTTGTGTTACCACAATGATTTCCCTGTAGAAAATGAAGTCACAAAAATTTGCAAAGGCATAAGGGTAAGACACGTGGCACTTGCAAAAAACGGTGACCTCCTTATTAACTGCTATTCAAGTCCCGCCCAGCTTAGAGTTTCAAAATCCGGAAACAGATATAAAATAAAATCCTGGACAAGCGAAAAAGGTCTTGCCGGAAACAAAACAAGGGTCAGCCTGGAAATTACAAACGGAGACCTTTACTGCGGAACTACAACAGGCCTTTCCATAATTTCTCCAGACGGCAGCATAAAAAATTTAAACACAACAAACGGTTTGGACAACGAATACATCATGTGCCTTTACGAAGACAAAGACGGCCTTGTCTGGGCAGGAACAGATGGCGGTGGAATCTATCTTTTAAAGAACGGAAATATTGTAAAAAAAATTACAGGCGAAGATGGACTTGTCGGAAATGTAATTTTTAAAATCACCCAGGACGCAGAAGAACGCTACTGGATTTGCACAGGAAGCGGAATTTCAGCATGCAAATCAGTTTTAAAAGATTTAAGAAATAATGTTTACGATTTTGCCTTTTCAAATTTAAATTCATCAAACGGTTTGGGATCAGACTGTATTTTCCAGCTGCTGGTAGACAAAAATAATCTTGCCTGGATGATCAGTAACAGGGGCATTTCTTCAGTTGATTTTTCCAGCATGCTTTCTGCCGTAAAAGGACAGATTAATAATATTGACTGCAAATTTTACAACCAAAATGACGGCTTAAAATCCACAGGGGCAAATTCTACAGCCCTCAGCATGCAGGACACCAGCGGCCGCATCTGGTTTACAATGGCAGACGGTTTTGCCATTTACAATCCACTTACGGCAGAAAAAGCTGCTGTCAGCCCGCTTGCTCAAATTCTTGAAGTAAAAGTTGATGACACAGTCTACACAGACTTTAGCCAGGCAATTCAAATTCCGCCTTCAGCAAAACACCTAGACATAAAGTACACCGGCCTCAGTTACACTTCAACCGAAAGAAATCGCTTTTCATACATGCTCTCCGGTTTTGACAAAGACTATTCAGCCTGGACTGCAAACCGCACAGTTTCTTACACAAATTTAAAACCCGGTGCCTACACATTTAAATTAAAAATTTCGAATGCAGAAGGTTTAGTTTCCCAAAACGACGCAAGCATTTTATTTTTCCAGAATGCCTACATTTATCAAAAAGTAGAATTCTGGATTGCCCTTGCAATTTTCTCTATCCTCCTTTTCCTTTTGATTTTGTACCTGGTCCAGCGCAATGCAAAAAAACAGCAGCTGATTTTACAGACAAAAATTCAAATGGCAACAGTTGACTTCGCAATTGCCAAAGATGAATCTGACATGCTTTTGCGAAACATTTTGCCTGAATCCATTGCGGAAAGACTGAAAGGCGCTGGCGGCGAAAAAACAATTGCCGATTCATTTGATGACGTTACAGTTTTGTTTTCAGACATAGTCGGCTTTACCCGCGAAACAACAAATTCCACAGCCGAAGACATTGTTACTTCCCTCAACGATTTGTTTTCACTTTTTGACATGCGGGCAAGTGACATGGGAATTGAAAAAATTAAAACAATTGGGGATGCCTACATGGCAGCCTGTGGAGTGCCTGAAAAAAATCCAGACAACGCCCACCTTATGTTTGAATTCGCAAAAGGCATGTACGAAGATTTAGCCGAGTACAATAAAACAGCCGCAATAAAATTCAAGATCAGAATAGGAATAAATTCCGGAAAAGTTATTGCAGGCGTAATCGGTCAAAATAAATTCATCTACGACGTCTGGGGCGACACCGTCAACGTTGCCAGCCGCATGGAATCCATCTGCACCCCGGGCCACATCCGCTTCACACAGGCCGTCAAAGAAAAACTGGAAGCCTGCGGTCAAATGCCACCGGTCCGAAGCGAAGAGTGCAACGTCAAAGGCAAAGGCCTTATGCTAACTTTCGAAACCCTCTAGCCCGCGGCGAAATTTTTATTTTATTTTTTTCAAAGCATACCGTCTTTTGTTAAACGGCCCTTTCGTGGCTCGGCTATTCGC
>CAVCWN010000148.1:0-2113 GCA_963605975.1 Desulfovibrionaceae bacterium
AAATGTCGCTTTTTCAAAGTTGCCTCTAAAAATTGCAATTTTTAGAGACTCCCTTAAGAAAAATATCATTCTCTTCTAATATTTTTTCAAAAACAAAAAATCCGGCAGCTTTAAAACCACCGGATTTTATGCTAAAGAAAACTAGCGTTCTACAATTCCATCAATTCTAAGATCGAATGCTGGAGCAGAAGCAACTGTCTGTTCGTGGAAGTATCCGTCACTTACGTAAGCAGCATACTTTGCGAAATCTCCACCTTCAGCAATAAGATCTTCAAGAGAAGAACCATTTACTGTAAATGTGTCTGTTGCAAAAACCTTTACGCTGCCAGATTTAAGACCTTCAATAGCAGCTTCAACAGCTTCCTTTGTACCGGCAGCTGCAACATTTTCATTTACTGGAGTAATATAAACTGCACCGTCTGAATAACCGTGAGCCCAGTCAACAGGAACTGATTCTCCATTCATGAAAGCCTTTGCAGATTCCTTGTAATAAGCACCCCAGTTAAGAGCAGCAGAAGTAAGAGCTGCATTTGGAGCAACAGAAATCATATCAACATTGTAACCTACACAAGGAACACCCTTTGCTTCACAAGCAGTTGGAGCACCAGTTGTATCTGCGTGCTGGCTGATAAGAACACAGTTGTCAGCAATCAAAGCTTCAGCTGTTTCCTTTTCCAAAGACATATCAGCCCAAGAGTTTGTATAGCGAACCTGCATTGTTGCAGAAGGACATACAGAGCGAACACCAAGGAAGAAAGAAGTAAATCCTGAAACAACTTCTGCATAAGGATAAGCACCAACATAACCAATCTGTGCCTGGTCAGCAGTAATCTTTCCAGATTCGATCATTTCGTTAAGCTTAAGACCTGCTACAATACCAGAAACATAGCGTGATTCGTAAACAGCTGGCATAAAGTTGTGCATGTTAGCCAAACCGCTTGAAGCTGCCTGGAAACCAGTTGCATGAGCAAACTGAATTTCTGGATATTCCTTTGCAGCCATAAGAATGTAAGATTCATGACCAAAACTTGTACCAATGATGTACTTGCAGCCCTGGTCAGCAAGGTCAACTGCAGCGTCATAGCACTTTTCGCTTTCTGGAATAACTTTCTTTTCAATTACCTGATCATCAGAAAAACCAAGTTCAGTCTTCATTTCCTGAATGCCCTTCATGTGAGCTTCAGTGTAACCTTCGTTTTCATCTCCAATGTAGATAACACCAACTTTGAATGAAGCATCTGCCTTAGATTCCTTTGCAGCGCCTTCCTTCTTTGAACAACCTGTAAAAGCTAAAAGACCTGCCATAGCAAAAGCAGTAATAGCCAAACCTGTTCTTTTCATACAATTAACTCCTCTCGCCTAAAGTAAAAAAGGCACTAGATAAGATGTAAATACCTAGCGCCTCCGCCTTTAAACGTGGAAATTTATTACCATATTTAAGGGCAAAAAGTCAATATAAGGGAGCCTCTAAAAATTGCAATTTTTAGAGATACCCATAAATAAAGGATTTTTAATAATTTGGGCGTACCCTCCGCTACGCTCCGGGCCAGGCTTTGCGCGGTTTCGTGCTTTCGCACTCCATTGTTTTGCTTCGCAAAACAACGCCTCCGGCGCCGCTCCAATCCTTTACGCAATTAAAAAAACTGCCAGTTAAAAATAAAAAATCAGGATTTTTTTAGATCATAAATCACGTCTTTTAAATAATGGTTACCGCACCTGCCCTCTGCCATCAAGTGGGTAAAAGAATTAAAAACAAAAGCCTTTTCGTATTCAATTCCAAACAAATACTTCATTTGCCCGCCATCATCCTTTTCCACTTTTACAACATACTTTTGCCCGTCACATTCAAATTCAAAATACCGGGCCGTTTCCAAAAGAAACAAAAAATCTTCCCTTGACATAATTTTATTATGGTAGGAATTCAGCTGGAATTCAAGGCACTGGACCTGCCATGCCGCATTCTCTTTCCGAACAAATTACTGGACCTGCCATGCCAGCCCCCGCCAGAACAAAAAAAAACGGCCTCCTTCGTTTTCACAAAAGAAGCCGTTCTTTTTAAGACGCTCAATTTTTATAAAAAGCGCCTTTTTTATTCACATGCAAACCTTAGTAG
>CAVCWN010000149.1:0-6738 GCA_963605975.1 Desulfovibrionaceae bacterium
GTAAAAAAGAAAAAAATGTGGTAAAAGTTAAGTGCCTTTTGGGGGCGGAGGTTTGCATGGCTTTTAGAAAAACTTTTTTGGCTTTGGCGGCTTTTCTTTTGACGACGGCGGTTTGGGCCGGGGGTCGCAACAAGAGGGAACTGGTTAAAAGTGGCAGTTGGGTTTATGATTCTTTGCAGCTTTTGGCTATTCAAAATGGCAAGGTGGATTTTTCGGATAATGCGCCTTTGTCTGTTGCGGAAATTGAGCTTTTGCTTTCTGAATATGATTATGATTCTTTAAATGAAAATTGCAAATTTCATTACGATAAAATTTTGTCTTACTTCGAGGAAGAAAATTTTTCTTTTACCAGTGGAATTTTTTCTGCAGGCGCGGGGGCTGCTGTAAATCTGGAAGGTTACTACAAGGCTAATGATGATTTGGCTTGGACTTACAACCGCTATTCAAAAGAGCCGCTTTTGTCTTTTCCTGTGACTTTGTCTTTGGGTGATATTCTTACTATGAGTACTACTCTTGATGTGCAGCAAAACAGGAGCGTTATGGAAAGGAATGGAACTTTTTGCAATATTCCTTTTTCTGCTGATGATTTTGATATTAATTTTCCGGACAATGGTTACTTGTCTTTAGGGGTGGACTTGCCTTCGAATACGGCTTTGAATTTTAGAATTGGAATGGGGGAGCAGAATATTGGCCGCAGTCTTTCGGGCAGTGTGATTTTTAGTGACTACATGTCTGGGGCGGCTTGGGCTAACTTGGAAATTTTTTCTCCTAACATAAAATACAATATGAATGTTACTGAGCTGAATGTGGACAAGTACATGTATTCCCACATTTTGGATTTCAGGTTTTTTAATAAGATTCATTTTAGCGCAATGGAAAGTATTTTGGTTGCAGCTCCTTTGGAATTGCGATTTTTAAATCCGCTGACTATTTATCATGGAATGACGCCTTGGCTTGATTATTCTGGTGATGGTGGTGAAGGGGGGACTTGCGCTTACTTTTGTTTGAAATTTGCCTACACGCCTGTGAAGAATGTAAGGCTTTATGCTTTGTATGCCCAGGATCAATTCCAGACTCAGTATGAATTAAAAAATTTCCCTAACGATTGTACTCCTAATGCTATGGGATTTCAGCTGGGAGTGGAAAGTTATGTGCCTGTGAAAAACGGCAACTTGCACTTTTGGCTGGAAGGTTATTATGCCCAGCCTTATCTTTACATTAAAGAAGATCCTTCATGGTCTTTGGTAAGGACTTACCGCGAAAATATTGGTGATATGGGGATTTTTTACGAATGGGTGGGAAGTCCTTTTGGTCCTGACACGATTGCTGCTGAATTTAATGCGGGTTACGAATGCAATGACCGCTGGGCGATAAATTTTAATTATTTGTTTAAAGCAGCTGGGGAATATTCTGGTACTAATGTTTTTGATTCTTTGGATTGGGGTGGCCACGTAACGGGCCAGCTGTCTGATCCTTCTGCATGGCCTTATCCAAGGGGCAGTTCTGATGCGGACAAGCAGGCTGAAGCTAAAAGAAGGCAGGTGCTAAAGTGCCCTTCTGGAATTCCCGAATATTTAAACAGGGCTTCCATTCGCGCTTCTTACAAAGTGAATGATTATTTTCAGATTGTCGGTCAGGGTGCTTTTGTTTTTGTCTTTAATAATGATAATATTGAAGGACAGTTTGCTTGCGGACCTGAAGCGGCTTTGTCTTTGCGGTGTGATTTGACAAAATTTGCTAAAGGCTTTGTGAAATAAATTTGTGGAAGAGTTGTGTCAGCGCTTTTTTTACTTTTGATTTTTTGATTTTTGAGTTTTTTTGAGGTTTTTATGAAGAAAAAAATTGTAAGATTTTGCCTGACATTTTTCTTTTTAACTTTTACGTCTTTTGCTTTTGCTCAAATGACGGCGGATCCTGGTCACAATTTTTATAAGGATGCGCAGAGGTGGCAGTCTTTTGGAATTGTTGAAAATCTTCCTCCGCTAAGGCCTTATCCTTACAATGTCATAAAAGATATTTTGCTGGAAGTGATTGAGTGTGACTTGCAAAATGAAGCTTCTAGGGCTGAAGAATATTATGAAGAATTAACTGGCAAGGCTTTTAATGCTTCTTTTGAAGCAGGAGCAAGTACTAATCTTTATACTGAAAATCCTGTTAGTGCCGCTGATACTTCTGGCACTGCAGACGGTGAAAGCAAAACTGCTGCATATTTTTCAGGCCTTTTGTGCCCCCGCCTTTTTGGTGATCTTGAACTTTTTGACGATTTAGTTGGCATCGGTTACAAGGTGGGCTTTGCTGGTTTTAACTGTAGCGCCAAAGATTATTTAGAAAATTTTTTACCGGCCTTTTCTTTTTTGTCTACGGATACTTTGCAGGATTCGGCTGAAGTTTTAGTTTTTAAATTTTACCTGGACACGAATGAAACTTTGAGTGTAGGGAAAAATAATATTTTTGTGCAGCTGGGTGTAAACAGAATTGGTTACGGTTCTTTTTTGGATGACGGCCTTTCTTTAAATGATAATGCCTACCACATGCCAAACATTGCTTTTACTGTCATGCAGCCCCGGTGGTCATACAGTCAGTTGTATGCGGCTTTGGGTGCTACAAGAAATTATGATGGCAATGGTTTAATGGCAAATAAATATCTGGCCTTCCATCAGCTGACTTTTAAGCTGACTAACAGAATGTCACTTTCTTATTACGAAAATATTATTTTTGGAAACCGCTTTGATTTTTCTTATATCATTCCGGCTGCCTACATGGCTATCCAGGGGATTGGCGGTTGTGATGACAATTTGCAAATGGGTTTAAGATTTGACTACAGAATTTTAGACGGACTTTTGTGGGCAAGTGATATTTTTGTTGATGATGTGAATTTTAATGAATTAATAAAATTTAATTTTGATACAAAAATAAGAGTTGCCTTTACAAGTGGTCTTATTTTCAATCCTAAAAATTCAGCCTTTTCAAATATCACTTTAAAATACACTCTGGTAACGCCTTACACATACAGTCACTGGCAGTACAAGGATGATGCAGAAAAGACAATCACTGCAAACACTTACAACTACCAGTCCTACACAAATAATGGTTATTCAATTGGTTCCTCTTTGATGCCGAATTCGGATCAAGTAAAGGCTTCATTTGATTTTTCTCCTGTAAAAAATCTGGACCTTACATTTAATTTTGCTTTTGCCCGTCACGGAAATTCTTCAGAAACCTTGACTACGGACGAAGCCCTTATTTACATGCTCGCAGATTCTCTGGTTTACGCAACAGATGGCAGCATAAATCAGCATGTGGAAGTTGATGGCGGCAAGTATCTTGATTCTGCCTGGGATCATTTGAATTTCTTAAACCAGGAACACAAGATGTATATTTTCCAGGCGGGGCTGGCTGCAAAATATACACTGGCAAAATTTAACTGGGGTAGCATTTCCTTAAGGGCTTCTTACGATGCAGAATATATCGTAAACAAAGGTGTGGATTCAAATCTTTTCCCGGGCGGCCTGACTGTCCAAAACGAAGACGGCACATATTCTTACGACGGCCAAGTTTATTCCAGTGCAGAAAGTTTGCTGGCCGCTTACAAGAGCGACTGGGTAGCAGATTTTAGAAATGTTTTTAACAATTATTTTTACTTTGGTTTGGAATACTGGTGGTAGGATTTTTTGAATGGGGCTGGGCTTTTACGAATGTGACTGACCTGACGAAAGAGGTAACACTTTTTGGAAAGAGAAACTTCTTTCGTAAACAACCAGCGCTTTACGAATGAGGCTGGACTTGACGAAAGAAGTTGCGCTTTTTGGAAAGAGGCACTGCTTTCGTAAAGCAGCCAGCGCTTTACGAATGTGACTGACCTGACGAAAGAAGTTGCGCTTTTTGAAAAGAGGCACTGCTTTCGTAAAGCAGCGCCTCTTTTTTTACAAGTCTTAATTGTAAATCGGTCTTACGTTGATTACGCCTTCAATTTTTTCCAGTTCCTGCTGAACGCTTTCTTCTACTTTTGAATCTACATCAATTAAAGAATAGGCAATTTCGTTGCGGTTCTGGTCAATCATTCCGGAAATGTTTAATTTGGCATTTCCCAAAACTGATGTGTAAGAAGCAATCATGTTTGGAACATTTCTGTGGGCAATGCAAAGTCTTGTGCCGCCTGCTGGAATTGGGGTGTCCATTTTGCATTTAGGATAATTTACACTGTTTTTGATTGCGCCTGTTTCAAGGAAGTTGCGCAATTCTTTTACAGCCATAACTGCACAGTTGTCTTCTGCCTCTGGAGTTGAAGCACCCAAGTGTGGCAGACAAATTACTTTTTCATTTCCCAGCAATTCTTCTGCAGCAAAGTCTGTAATCATTGCAGCAATTTTTCCTGAATTGATTGCTTCAATTACATCTTCGTTGTTTACAAGTCCACCGCGGGCTAAGTTTATAATCCTGACGCCGTCTTTCATTGTGCGGATTGACTGTGCGTTGATTAAACCCTTTGTGTCTGGTGTTTCTGGAACGTGAACTGTGATGTAGTCTGATTTTGTAAAAATTGTATCCAGAGTTTCTGCGTGTTTTACTTCGCGGTTAAGGCTCCATGCTGCGTCCACAGAAAGGAATGGGTCGTAACCAATTACATTCATGCCAAGTTCAACTGCAGTGTTTGCAACTTGAGCACCAATTGCTCCGAGTCCTATAACACCCAAAGTCTTTCCCTTGACTTCCTGACCAATAAAATTCTTTTTGCCTTTTTCTGCCAGACTTGCAATGTCAGCACCTTTGCCTTTAAGTTCACTTTCAACCCATTTGTTGGCAGCAATAACCGGACGGCTGGCAAGCAGCAGGGCTAAAATCACAAGTTCCTTAACTGCGTTAGAGTTTGCTCCAGGAGTGTTAAAAACAATGACTCCTTTTTGTGCCAGATCTTTTACAGGAATGTTGTTTGTTCCAGCTCCAGCGCGGGCAATGGCCTTTACGGATTTTGGCAATTCCATAGAAAGCATGTCATGTGAACGTACAAGAATTGCATCTGGGTTTACAATTTCGCTGGCAATTTCGTATTCTTCGCGCGGAAAGTTGTCCAGTCCAAGTGCGCTTATTCTGTCAAGTGTTTGAATCTTATACATAGTTTCCTCTTTGTTAAAAAAAGTTTTTTGGGAAATAAAATCCCTTTAGAATTAATTTTCTTTTGCGAATTTTTTCATGAATTCAACAAGTGCCTTTACTCCATCCAGAGTCATTGCGTTGTAGATAGAAGCTCTCATTCCTCCAACAAGGCGGTGGCCCTTAAGGTTTACAAGACCTGCAGCAGCTGCTTCTTTTACAAACTTGTCATTGATTTCCTTTTCTTTTGCTTTTGATTCTTCGTCTTCTGCACCTGTAGAATATTTTGTAAGGAAAGGAACATTCATCAATGAACGGCTGCCCTTTTCTGCTGTTGCGCGGAAGAAGTCACTTGAATCCAGGTAGTCGTAAAGGTAAGAAGCTTTTTCTACATTCAATTTGTGAATGCCTTTAGCGCCACCATTTTTTTCAATCCAGTGCAAAACTTTTCCAAGAACATAAATTGTGTAGCATGGAGGAGTGTTGTACATTGATTCACCATCGACGTGTGTTTTGTATGTGAGCATTGTTGGTGTGCCCGGGCGAGGATTTTCTGTAATTAAATCTTCGCGGATGATTACCAGTGTGACTCCAGCTGGAGCAAGATTTTTTTGTGCTCCGGCAAAGAGCAGGCCGAATTTTGAAACATCCAGTTCTTCTGAAAGAACGCATGAAGAAATGTCTGCAACTAAAGGAATGTTTCCTGTGTCCGGAATGTATTCGTAGTGGGTACCCATGATTGTGTTGTTAAAACAAATGTAGGCATAATCATAGTCGCCCTGAATTTTTTCTACTTTTGGAATGTAGGAATAGCCCTTGTCTTTTGAAGATGCAATGATGTCTACGTCAAGGCCCAGGTGCTTTGCTTCAGCAGCAGCTTTTTTTGCCCAGACACCTGTTTCAATGTAAGCCGCTTTGCCTGTGTGGATTCCTAAATTTTCTGCAACCATTGCAAATTGAGTTGAACCGCCGCCCTGCAAGAATAAGATTTTGTAGTTTTCCGGAACATTCATCAGTTTTCTGACCATTGCTTCTGCGTCTTGAATGATTGGTTCAAAAACTTTTGACCGGTGACTCATTTCCATAACAGACTGACCGCTGCCTTTGTAATCCAGCATTTCTGCAGCACATTCTTTTAAAACTTCTTCTGGCAGGCAAGATGGACCTGCACTAAAATTGTAAACTCTAGACATATACACTCCTTATAAAACTCCGCGTTAGCGGCAGCACAGGAGGTGCTGAATCATCAGTTTTACAAACAACGTTTGGAAAACTGATGTGATAAAAATTACAGGGATGTAATTTTTATCACACCTCCTTATAAAACTCCGCCATAGCGGCAGCTTCTAAAATATTTATTTTCATTCTGATTTTAAGGGCCTTTTGTTTCGATTTTAAGCAACCTTAATTTCAGATTTTTATGATGTAACTGTTGCAGTCAGCATTTCAAGGCAAGTCAAAAGCGAAGCGTTTTCCACTTTCACAGATGACGGAAGGGTAAGCACGCATGGTGTAAAATTCACAATGCCTTTTATGCCGCTTAAAGCAAGCTTGTCTGCCATAAGCTGGGCTTCTTCTTTTGGGGTGGAAAGAATGGCGTATGAAATGCCTTCTTCCTGAATGACCTTTTCCAGACTGGTTGTTGTG
>CAVCWN010000150.1:0-2218 GCA_963605975.1 Desulfovibrionaceae bacterium
CCTTCAGGGTCTTTTGGATCTTTTGCCAGTCGTCTGTTTGCGTCACGGATAATCTGTGCCTGCTCCTTTTTGCTCACAATGGTACCAGCGCTTTTTGACAACTTAGCCGTAGCATTTTTCTTTCCTGCAGAAACGGCAACGAGAATAGTAATTACTACTAAAACAACAACAATTGCTATTACAATCGAAAAAAACATCTTCTCCAGGACCCCTTAGTTTTTATTTTTTATGCTTTCTAACCATCTCTTCTATTCTATCAAGAGCCGTCTTAATTTTATCTATAGCCGTAGCGTAGCAGCACCTTACATGACCTTCTCCACCCAAGCCAAAAACGCTTCCTGGCACAACAGCCACATTATATTCCTTAAAAAGCTCAGTAGCAAATTCTTCACTTGTTAAACCAGTAGAAGAAATGTCCGGGAACATGTAAAAAGCGCCAGTCGGTTCAGGAACAGTCAGCCCCATATCCGTAAAAGCCTTATACATAAGATTGCGCCTCTGCTGGTAACTGACGCGCATTCTTTCCACTTCAGACCAGCCGTTTTTTAAACCTTCCAAGGCAGCATACTGACTCATGATTGGAGCACAAATGGTATTGTACTGGTGCAGCTTAACAATTTGCGCCATCAGTTCTTCCGGAGCACAAATGTAACCAATTCTCCAACCTGTCATAGCAAAAGATTTTGAAAATCCATTTAAAATAATTGAATAATCCTTCATGCCAGGGAAAGAACCAATTGACGTATGCTTGGCATCTTCATAAACCAGTTCACAATATATTTCATCAGAAATAACCCAAATCTGGTGCTTCTTTACCACTTCTGCAATCTTTGCCAGTTCCTCTTTTGGAATCATGGTGCCAGTCGGATTGTTTGGAGAACAAATCATCAAAGCCTTTGTCTTTGGAGTGATTGCTGCTTCAATTTGTTCAGCAGTAGGATAAAAACCATTTTTGGAAGAATCAATTTCAATCGGCTTAGCACCCGTCAGCATGGCAAGAGGCGTATAGTTTACATAACAAGGCTGGCTTACAAGAATTTCATCTCCCGGATTCAAAATGGCCCTAAGAGCAGCGTCAACTCCTTCAGAAGCACCAACAGTCACAAGAATTTCCTTGTTAGGCCTGTAGTACATTCCATAACGTTCCATGTACTTTGCAATTTCTTCGCGCAACTCTAAAAGACCCCAGTTACTAGTGTAGCTGGTGTGACCCTTTTCAATGTGATAAAAAGCCTCTTCCCTCATAATCCAAGGAGTAGGAAAATCCGGCTCACCAACAGACAAAGAAATTACATCATCATGCCCAATCAGCATCTCAAAAAATTTACGAATTCCGCTAGGTGGGGTTGCCATCATAGCCTTACTAAATTTATCTTCACGTGTATTCATTTTATTTTATTCTCCAAACTAAGCAGTAACACCTTCACGGCTGTCAGAATTTTCTTCTACATAAACAATATCATTTTCCTTATAAGTTTTAAGGAAGAAGTGAGTCTTTGTAGAACGAACTCCTTCAAGCGTAGAAAGTTTTCTTGCAACAAAAAAAGCAACTTCCTGTAAACTTTCACCTTCAATCACAACCTTCAAATCATAACCGCCACTCATCAAATAAAGAGACTTCACTTGAGGGAAACGGTAAATGCGATCCGCAATACCATCAAAACCATGTTCCCTCTGCGGCTGAACCTGAATTTCAATTTCCGCCCTCACTTTCGCGGATTTTGAAGGATCCTTTTCCGGGTTAACAATCGCGGCGTACTTCATAATTACACCATCATTTTCAAGCTTCTTAATAATCGCTTCTACTTGGTCTGGTGTCTTTTTTGTCATAGCAGAAATGTCCTGTGTTGAAAGGCGGGCATTGTCCCTAAGCAAATTTAAAATTTCTTCAGTAGCGTCCATATTGTTTCCCCCAATAAAAATTTCCTTATAGATTAAATTATTTTCGGCAAAAAAACAATAAAACATAAAAAAAGCTGCAAAGTGATTTTTTTCTTTTTTTGAAGCATACCGCATGACGTTAACCGCCCTTGCGCCACTTGCTAACGCGCGGTCCTCAACCTGAAGGTTTCGGACTGCCTTCGGCATGGCTACAGGGCGGGCTAAGCGCATTTTGAATAGAAGAATCCTTTTCGTAAAGCGTTTGCGTTTGGCTTCGCAGCATAGCTAACCATCATGGCAAATATCCTTTTAGGATTTATCATAAAGACATCCATCC
>CAVCWN010000151.1:0-3577 GCA_963605975.1 Desulfovibrionaceae bacterium
ACATCAGACTGCTGGTGGTTATAAATAAATTCGTACTCGCAAGTCAGCCCCATTCTTGGATTATCCAGCCATGCCCTCGAAATGCCCACAACAGAGCGTGCATAAGTAACCAGCCTTTCACTCCAGTCCACATTTACACTTGCCCAGCCAGTTAAGTGAATGTCAAAAACTTCACCAGTAAATTCAAAACCCAATGCCGGATTTTTGTGCGTTGTAGCAACACGGTTCCAATATTTTGCAAAGACTCCAAGGTTAAATTTTCCAATCGGATACTCAAACATCACTTCGCCTTCAAAGTTGTCCGGGCTTAAGGCAACTTCACTGAAGGCTTCATAAGATGCAATTGCTTCAAACTGCCCTTTTTTAATAGGAACCGTAAAAATCAAATCATAAGAAGTCGGTTTAGAAGAAGATGCAGACGCATCCAGAAAAATTGACGCGTCAGGGTAATCATCCGTTGCTTTATCATCCAAAATGTTTGTGTCAAAAATTGTAGCATTTCCCCAGGACTTTCTTGTTCTTCCCAAAGTCAAATATGCATAACCCAATATGTCGTAGTTTAAATAGTAGGTGTAAACAGAAATGCCCATTGAAGGGAAGATTGTCTGGAAGCAAGCCTGCAAAGACAAATCTTTATATGGTTTGATTGTAATTCCAATGTAGGAAGAAAAACTTGCAGCCGGGTAATGTTCCTTTACAGTCGGGTACACCCCCTGAAGGTATGCCAGCTTTGCATTAAAGTTTCCCCAAAAAGTAATATTTTCACCAAAAAATTTTATTACATTTGCAACCGGTTCACTTTCAGTTTTTTCAGAATCCTGGGCATCTTCAAAAAGCGCATCCAAATCTTCCATTTCGTCACTAGACTCGCTTTCTTCACCTGCAGCATCAGAATCATCGGAATTGTCAGAAACAGTTATCCCTTCAGCAGAAGAGTCCTCACTTTCTTCAGAAGAAGCAAAATCCTCAAAAGGAAAATCCTCCTCATAAGAAAGTTCCTTTTGATGAACCGTGTTGCTTAAAGCGTTTTCCGCCCACAAAGGACAAGAAAAACAAAGCGAAAAAAATGTAAATAAAAAAACTTTTGGCACTGAAAATCTCATTTAGTTACTCATGCTCTCAATATACTTCTTAGAATATACTGAATCCTTTTGTTTTGCAAACGATACATTAGCAATCGTAACTTGTGTTTTTTCATACTGCATTTTGCCGTCAATTTTTTTGCCGCGCAAATTATCCACAATCAACATTTTTTCCGGCACACTGTGATTTTTAAACTTCTGGTAAGAAGGAATTGCAGTTGTTCTCAAAAGCTGACCAGATGCACTGTAATCTTCTCTTTTTCTTGTTAAACCGTCATCCTTTGAAACCCACAGTTTTAACTTTGGATAAGCCACATTGTTCACCTGTGCTTCCAAATCAAAAAGCACACATTCAATTGATCCCAACTTTACATATTCCGCAGAATTTATTTTATAATCGCGGCTGTAATTTTGTGGAGCAAAATCTGAATTATTAATATTCGTTCCTTCAAATTTTTCCTTTGCACTTGTAAAAACAAACTGGCGGTCTTTTGGATCGTAGTACCAGATGCCATTGTCAATTTGCAAATAGCCCTTGCCCTTGTCTGCTGCCGGCGACTGAATCAAAATAGTGTAAGCACTTATAGAATCGCGCCTGTACATAATAACTTCGCGGGAACTTTTACCCTGTCCCGGTTTATCCTGAACAATTGTATAGTTTGCAGCAAAATCACTTCCTTCAAAAGAAGTAGCAGCGTCCGCCTTTTTTAACAAACTTGCAGCGTTCTTGTCAGAAAGTTTTTGCGCAAAAGAATTGCCTGCTGCAAGTGCCAGTAAAACTAATGTAATAAATCTTAATTTCTTCATAATTGTACCCCAAAATAAAATTATCAGTTTGTTGTTGCTAAAGCTTTTACCGGACTAAGTCTGACCAGCTTCTGAATTGTAAACAAAACAATCAAAAGAGTTGTTACAACAATAATGCACAAATATTTCAAAGTGCTCCAAATGCCATAAAGCGGAGCCAAATGACCTTCACTCAAAAAGACATCAAAAGCCGGAATAAAAGCAAAATTAAAAATACTTATTACCTTTGAAGCAATAAAGGCCAGTAAAATCCCCGAAATAAAGCCGGAAACAAGAAGCAAAAGGATTTCAGTTATAAAAACCAGCCTGACGCCATTCGTTTTCATGCCTAAAGCCCTGTAAGTCGCAATTTCCACAGTCCTTTTTAAAATTATAACGCGGTAAGTACTTGCAATACCAATCGCAATAATAGCCACAAGAATAACCGTAATCAGCAAAACAATCACTTTTATGGCCCTTGTTATCATGCCCAAATCTTTTATGTTTGCATCCAAAGTTATAAGTGCATAAACAGGCTTTTCTATATCATCCCTGTCCAGATAGTCATAAAATTCGCGTTTATTGTCCGTAAGCGGGTACATGTTAAAATCCGCAGAAAGACTTTCCTGCAAAGCCTCTATTTCTTTTGTTGAAGGACTATGATCCTTGTAAGCGATTGCGAAGCGGTTATCATAACCTTCATCATACATCCCCAGTTCCCGCAGACTTAAAATGTCCACATAAGCCGTATATTTTCCAAACATACTGGAATCAATAAAAATTCCCTGAACTGTAAAATCCATTGTGTTTATGGATTTATTTTTTGCTTCAGTTTGAATTGTAATAATATCACCAGCTTTTACACCCAACTTTTGCGCAATTTGCTCAGAAATCAGCAGGGTATGTTCACCATTTTTGTAATCCGCATTTCCATCCGCATAATTGAAGGCCGCAAAATTCTCAGCTTCCTTTGGATTAGTAAAATCAATTCCCTGAATACACCTGACCATAGAATATGCGCCTTCATAATAAAGGTAAGTGTGGGCCCCGTCATGATTTATCCTTTCAAGAAACTGAACATCATCCGGAAAATAAGGTTTAAGGCTCTGGCAGCGCTCTTCATAATCGTAAAAAGCAAGAGAATCTCCCCCAATAAACTGAAGTTCCCCTCCATAATAAAGCAAAGCCTTTTCCTTTACAGATTTTAACATGCCGTCAGAAACGTATGTCGTAAACAAAATAATAAATGACCCAAAAAGCGTCACCAGAAAGAGCGAAATATATTGCCTGAAATTCGTCAAAAGTGACTGTTTGCTAAGATTCAAATAAAACATCAGGAAGCACTCCTCATTGCAGTTACAGGACTAGTATTAAGAGCAATTCTTAAAGGGAACAGCCAGCCAACAACCGTCAAAAGCAAAGAAAGCAGCATGCACAAAGACACAGTTTTTCCCGTAACGCGAATAACCAGATTCGTACCAAAAAGCTGTTTTAAATAATAATTGTTCAGCGGCACCCTGATTCCTGAAATCAACTTGCCAATCAAAATGCCCAACAGACAGCCCAAAATTCCAGCCGTTATTGTAAGAAGAGCAGTTTCAAAAAAAGACTGTTTTGCAATAAAAGCACGCTTTGCCCCCATAGAACGCAAAGTTCCAGTTTCCTGTATGCGGTTTAAAGCCTGAACCGTCAAAGCATTATTGATTACC
>CAVCWN010000152.1:0-2103 GCA_963605975.1 Desulfovibrionaceae bacterium
CTTTGTAGCGATAGCGGAACTGCGGATAGCCCGGTGACCTTTGCGCATGCAAAGGTCAGTCGCCCATATTAAAGACAAGCAAAAGAAATGGCAAAAACTCGCGCCTTAGAGTCTTTAAAAGCAAAAATTGATTTTTGACAGAAGGCAGCCTTAAAAAAAATAAAAAATGACAGATTTCTTTTTCGGATTTATAATAAACTTATGGAAGATAAGAAAATCCGTATAGGGTTTGTTTCTGATTATTTTAATTCTGAATATGCAGCCAATCTGATTAAGGGTGTAAAGAGTTTTTGCGTTGAAAACGATGTTGAACTTTTACTCTTTCCGCTTGGCGACATTGCAAATAAAAAACCGCTTTATAATAATTTTGAATATGCGGCCGTTGCATCACATTTAAAGGCTAAAAATCTTGATGGTCTGATTGTGACGGCCAGTACTTTTATGCATTCGCTCACAATTGACGAATATGTTGATTATCTTAAGCAGTTTGAACCTTTAAAAATCGTGAATATTGCGGCAGAGTTACCGGGCATTCATTCGGTTGTTTCTGATTGTTCTGCCGCCTACGAAGCGCTTTTAAACTATGTCATAAAAAATCAAAAATGCAGAAAACTTGCACTTATGGGTGTTGACAGCCAGAGCCCTGAAGTCATTGAGCGTACGGAAATTTTTAAAAATGTTTTGACGCAAAACGGAATTGATCCCGAATCTGCAACTTATTTTAAGTCAAAATTTGATTATTCTTCGGCATATAGTGAACTTTCTGTTTATAACAAGACTCATAATGGAATTGATTTTGATGCGATTATTGCCCTGAATGATGATTCAGCCTTTGCCTGTATGGATTTCTGCACAAAGAGAGTAAATCTTAACGTCCCCCAGGATATTATAGTTACCGGTTTTGATAACATTCAGCGCTCTTCCTTTTGCAGCCCCACTTTAAGTTCTGTAAATCAAAAGATTGAAGATATAGGATTTACGGCGGCACAAACGGTTTATAATCTTCTTAATGATAAAAAAGTTCCTCTTTTGCAAAAAGTTAAGGCCCAGGCCATTTTGCGAACTTCAACTGCAAAAAATCAGGAAATTCAAAAAGCCTTTATTGATAATGATAATATTTGCCTTGATAAAACTTCTGAAAAAGAAGTTAGTAACGCTGCTACAGTTTCTGAATGGTACAATAAGCGCAATCATATTTTGCAGGCGGCAAATTTTCTTAGTGGAGTGGATTCCAATATTTTGATTGAGGATCTTGGTCCGGTTCTTGTTCATGCGATGAGGGCCTTCGGTTTTCAAGGCGGCATGATTGTAGTTTATGATCACCCGGTAGAAATGCCCGAACCCTTTGCTTTTTTTAAATTTCCAGATAAAGCAAAGGTAATTTCTGGTTTTGATTATGATACGCACTTTACAACGAATGATTTAAGCGAGGCTGTCACCTTTAATCCGAACGAATGCATTTTGCCACCAGGAATTTTTAGAACGCCACCGTCAGGTTCTATTATTATTGCCCTTTTCCATAATCTTATTCAGTACGGATATATGGTTTTGCGCTGCGATGCCTATGACTTTGGTGTTTACGATATTATTCAACATTCACTTTCTACTCTTCTTGATTTTTCGTATTTTTACACAAAATTGCAGAATGAACATTCTCAGATAAAAGCTCAGAATTCAAAATTAAATTTGATTGCACACACAGATGAACTTACCGGCTTGAATAACAGGCGCGGTTTTATGGATTTTGGACAATTGGCCTTGGATAATTGTAAGACCATAAAACAAAGCGGGCTTGTGATTATGTGTGATTTGGACGGTTTAAAAAATATTAATGACACTTACGGTCATGAAACTGGTGACCTTGCAATAAAAGCAATTGCAGAAATCTTAAATTCAAATTTCCGCAGTAACGATATTTTGGGAAGGATTGGAGGTGACGAATTTGTTTTGATTTGTCCAAGCCTTTCTGAATTAAATTTCTGTAAAATTAAAAAGCGCATAAACAAATCCTGCCGAAATTGGAGCAAACTTCACCGTTCAAAATTTACTCTGTCCTTAAGTTCTGGGACAGTTGCTTTTCCAAATGCAGAACACGGCTACGAT
>CAVCWN010000153.1:0-4124 GCA_963605975.1 Desulfovibrionaceae bacterium
CGGTGCTCAGCTTTGCTTCGCACGCACTTCGTGCTCACTACCATCGCGGCTAGGCATCTTAAAAAAAGCAAAACTTCATTCTAAAAAAAATATCTTCAATTTGCTTCAAAGTCATGCAAAAGACATTTGACCCGCTGGCAATATTTTTCTTTATCAATTTGACCGCTGGTAAACAAAAAATTTAAAAAGTTCAGTTTTTTTCTTTTTCGCTTTTTACTTTTTGCACAAAGGCAAATCTTTTTTGAAGAAATTAAAAATCCCAAAAAACTTACCCCATCTTTTACACTTCCAAAAACCGGAGTTTTTAGTGTAAGAAAAAAATTTTTATAACAAAAATCACTAAGACTTTTATAAATAAAATTCAACCTTTCTTTTGAATTATCCAGAATCCTGTCAAAATATCGTCCATATAGCGGACATAGGCAGACACTTTTAACTTTTCCAAAGCAAAATGATCCACAGGGGAAAGATAAAAATTTGCAAAAAACTGACTGGTTAAATTACCAATAGGCAGCCCCTTATTTTTTTCTATACAGCTTCCATAAGAATCAATTATGGAAAACAAAAGCCGCAAAGTTTCTGCATCTTTTATAATGCGACAAAGAAGTCTTTTTAAAACTTCATGATCAATTGAATCAAAATATTTTTTTACATCAAGTTTTAAAAAGTATTTATACTTTTTTGTTTTACTAAAAACATATTTTACAGCACGGTGACCGCCCTTTCCTTTTCTGCATGCGTAAGTATGAAAAATAAACTGCCTTTCAAAAAGAGGCTCTAAAACGTTCATAATGGCGTGGTGCATAACCCTGTCACAAAAAGGCACAACGCTTATGATGCGTTCCTTGGGATCAAAAACTTTAAACTGACTATAATGGCTTAAAATGGGTGGATTAGATTTTAATTTTTTTTGAATTTTTAAAAGATTTTCATTTACATTTCTAGAAAATTTTCTGACAACAATTTTATTCATTTTGCCTCGGCGGGCCTTTAACCATGCAAGCCGCAAATTTTCATAGCTTACAATTTTGTTAAAAAGGAAAACAGCCCGCTTCATTACCGTCAACTTCTTTTGAATCATCAGCTGTATCTGCTTCAGCAGTATTTTCACTTTTGTCTTTCTCTGCCTTTTTTGCTGCCATTTCCTGCAAAATTTTCTGGTATTCTTCATAAAGAGAATGTGCAAATTTTTTAAGCAAAATGTTTGAAGAATTTGGTAATTTTTTTATTTCGTCTTCTGTAATTGCAGGATTTTGAATCATAGCAACAAAATGCTCGTCTTTGCAAACAAGATAGGCAGCTTTTAAATTATTTTCTTTTTCAAGTTTTGAACGAACTTCCCTTAACTTTTCAAAAATTTCACGTTCTTCATCATTAGCAAGTTTTGCTTTCCAGTCCACCTTTGCGTTCTTTTTGTCCTGTTGATTAGAAACGCCTGAGTCCTTGTATTCAAGTAAAATTTGAATTCCACAATTGCTACCAGTGGAAACAATATTTTCCACTGTGCGAATTATAATGTGACTTCTTAAAAACTGATTTAGTTCTTCGCACTGAGAGCTGTTTCCCCCAGCACTTACAAAAAAAGACTGATACTGTGACATAATAATAAAAGATCAGCCTTGAACCTTCGCGTGAATTTACACTAAAGCTACCAGCACAAGGCTGAAAAAAAACATTCGCATTCCGTAAAACGGTTTATGCAGGAAATATGCCGGTTCTAAAAACTTTTTTAGTGGTTTACGGAATTTCCTGCCACTATAAAAATAATTGAGCTGGAACGAACCAGGCGAAACCCCAAATTGTTGTTGCGGTTAGACGGCGAGTTGTCGTTGTTGCGGTTGCAAACAGACGCGTTGTAAGCGTTGTTATACCAGCTGCCCCCGCGGTTAACGCGGTTAGAAGCCGACGCGGGGCCAACCCTTCGTTCTCATTACGGCCATTCCCTTTTATAATTACGACAGGCTGCCCCGCCGCAATATTCATAATTTTTTCTTTTTATGAAATCCTTCTTGGTTACGAAATAAATTATCTCCGCTGCTTTTTCCGGCCGCCTTAAGCGGCCGCGCAGCGGCGATAATTTATTTTAGGCCTTTAGGCCTTTTTAAAATTTTAGTTTTTAGAACTGGAACGAACCAGGCGAAACCCCAAATCGCGGCCGCGGACAGACGGCGAGTAGTCGAGGCTGCGGAAGCAAACAGACGCGAGGTAAGCGTAGCCATACCAGCTGCCCCCGCGGAAAACGCGGTAAGAAGCCGACGCGGGGCCAACCGGGTCAGTCGCCGTCCCTGTCGATATCGTACCATTCCAGTCGTAACACCATTCCCAGACGTTTCCGCTCATGTCATAAAGACCTAAACGATTTGCTTTCTTTTGGCCTACTTCGTGGGTGCCGCTTCCACTTGAATAATCAGTATTGTCTGAACTTGTAGTCGTACCAGTTTTATTATTGTAACCGTACCAGCCTACGGCATCTAAGCCGCTGTTGTCCCAATCATCATAATTACTACCGCTGGCGCTTGCTGCCCCGCTAAATGTGTAATCCCAGTCAGCTGCATTAGGGTCACCGCCACGGGCAGCGTATTCCCATTCGGCTTCTGTTGGCAGGCGGTAGCCGTTGGCACCTTTTACTAAACTTACATTTGCACTGTCTATGTGGCCATCATCTACTTCTGTTACTTTTATGTCATAGACTGGGCTAAGGCCTTCCTTTAAGCTTTTTGCATTACAAAAATATACTGCGTCATACCAGTTTACATTTTCTACTGGCCGCCTGCCCTGGTTACTTCCAAAGTTTACAGCATAGCTGCTGGCTCCTTCTTTGCAGTATGAAGGCTTTGCTTCTAGAGTGTATGTGCTGCCGTTTACTGTCACCGTCTGGCCGGTCATTATGCTTTCGTATTCTGCCTGGGTTACTTCGTACTTGCCTATATAAAAGTCACTTAAGGTTACTGTACGGCCTTCTATAAATACGCCGTCATAATTATTATAATTTTTTTTGCCGTACACCGTGCCGCCTTTTACAAAGACCATGTCTTCGCCCACATCCGCCACTTTTACCCATACTGCTTTGTAGCTTTGGTTTGCATCCAGGAAGGTCTGGCCGGGTGTTTCGCCGTCTTCGCTTAACCACAGCTTTAAACTGTAGCCTGACCTAGCAGCCCTTGGCATTTCCACTATAGGGCTGCCGTAAAGGCCGCTCAATGTTATAGTGCTTTTGTTTCCTTCAAATAAGCCGCTTCCGGCATTGAAGGTGTATGTTATTGTTTTTCTGTCATAGAATATTTTTACTAGGTTTCCGCTTCGAATAAAACCTGTAGCATTAAATCCCTTGTACTTTTTTGCAAAAGACGCAAGACTAGCCCCCTCTGCTACGCTTTTACTTTCACTTGCATTTAAAGTGTAAGTTTTTCCGTCCAAGGACTGCACGTAGTGTTCCACCTGACCGCCATTAGAAGCAGCTTGTGCAAAAGTGGCTGCTGCCATTAGTGGCAAGGTTAAAAGTAATAAAATTTTCTTTAGTTTTGCTTTCATATTTTGTCCTCTACGTTTATTTTATGGGGATTTTCTTTATTTTGCAATTGATTTTAAAATCCGCTTAAATGCGTTCTGTCAAAAATGCAACTTTTACTTGTTTTAAATTCGCTTAAATGCGCTCTGTTACAAATGATACTTTTACTTGTTTTAAATTCGCTTAAATACGCTCCCGTCGGGAACCTGATTTTTCTGCTCCGGTGGAGCTTCGCTCCAATGCCGCAAGGCTTCGCAAATACCGCCTGCCTCTTTAAAATCCGCTTAAATACTCTCTGTCTCAAATGTGACTTTGGCTTCTCTTAAATTCGCTTAAATACGCTCTACCTCAAATGCAGACTATGTTTCTTTAAAATTCGCTTGAATGCACTCCCGCCGGGAACCTAAAAAGTGCTCCGGTGGAGCAAGCTCCAATGTCGCACTTTTTAGAACCCCAGCTCCGTGCATTCAAGCACGGCTTTTAAATACACAGAAACTATTTTTCAAAAGCCGCGTATTTAAGCATGTGTTTTAAAAACACAAAATCTTTTTTGAAAAGAGCGCGCATTTAAGAAATATTTTTAAGGCAGGCTGCATTTGTTTCGTGGGGGATGGGG
>CAVCWN010000154.1:0-2680 GCA_963605975.1 Desulfovibrionaceae bacterium
TCCACATATTGAGCCATATTTTCACGGCTGATTAAAATTAAAGGGCGGTTTTTAATATTTTTTTTAACGCTTTCTATGCATTTTTCTACGACTTCCGGCAAATTATCAAAGCCCTGGTACCACATCACAAAAACAGGCGGATTTTTTACTTCCTCAAGATTTTTGTAATCATAATCTTTTTTAAGAAAATCAGTGGCAGTTTTTTCAAGAAAAGGGAAAGTTGTATTTTGTCTTAAATGTCCAATCCAGCGGCCAAAAGGATATAATTTTAATTTGTAAAAAGCCTTAGATAGAAAAAGTAGGCGCAAATTGATTTTGAGCTTTAACTTTGTATTCATTTTATTCTCCTGCGATGTATTTTAAGTATTCACCGTAATCAGTTTTATATTTTTCTGACAATTCAAGTAATTTTTCTTTTGAAATCCAGCCGTTTTTAAAAGCGATTTCTTCTATGCAGCCGGCATAAAAGCCCTGTCTTTTTTGTAAAGTGGCAATAAAATTTGACGCTTCAAGTAAACTGTCATAAGTGCCGGTGTCAAGCCATGCCATTCCACGGCCCAAAAGTTCAACTTCAAGACTGCCCTTTTGCATGTAAAAATTATTCACGTCTGTAATTTCTTTTTCACCACGACTGCTTTTTTTTAGATTTTGTGCAATTTGAATGACGCTATTGTCATAAAAATAAAGGCCCGGCACCGCATAATTTGACGGTGGATTTTGCGGTTTTTCTATGATTTTTTTTGGATTTTTATTTTCGCCAAATTCAATCACTCCATAGCGCGAAGGATCACGCACAGGATAGCCGAAAATGAGGGCGTCACATTCTTTATTTTCAATTTTTTTTACTGAGTTTTTAAGGATTTTTGTAAATGACTGGCCGTAAAAAATATTGTCCCCCAAAATCAAAGCGACATTTTCCTTTCCAATAAAATCTTTAGCAATTACAAACGCTTCTGCAATTCCATCTGGATTTTTTTGCACGGCATATTCTATTTTTACCCCAAGATTTTCGCCATTTGAAAAAAGATTTTTAAAAAGATTTTTGTCGCGCTGTGTAGAAATAATTAAAATTTCTTTTAGGCCAGCAAGCATAAGACAACTTAGTGGATAATAAATCATGGGTTTATCGTAAACGGGAAGCAGTTGTTTTGAAAATGCAAGTGTCAAAGGTGAAAGTCTTGTTCCAGTCCCGCCTGCAAGAATTATTGCGCGCATAAAAAAGTTATAGCATTTTTTCTTTAGAAGAAAAAGACTGGGTGGCATCTTGGTGACTTCATCATTGAATTGGTAAAATTGCAAATATATGGGGCTTCATTCAAAATCAAAAATCCTAAAAATCCTTATGCAAAATAGGCAAACAAAAGCATTAGTGAATTATAGACAAAATGGGAAGCCGCTCCCGTGTAAACTGATTTTGTTTTTATATAAGATAGTCGCAAAAATATTGCAGAGAAAAATGCATTTATTACGGAAGCAAGGCCGGCATAAAGGTGGGCAAGGGAAAATAAAATTAGTGGCAGACCTTCCAACAAAAGTCTTTTAAAATTCAATTTTTTGTTCTGGGTAAAAAAGTTTTGATTTTTTAAAGGAAAAATCAGCAAAAGACTTTCTGGTAAAAGTTCACGGTAAATTACTTCTTCAAAAAAGGCGCTTATGGCAAGTTGAACAAAGGCAAAAATCCATGCAGGGCCATTTGGAAAATTTATTGTATTTTGATGTGACTTTAAGATGGGCAGGGGCAGATGTGTCAAAAAAAGGGTAAAGGCGTAAGTCAACATAAGAAAGGCAAGTGTCAGGGCAAAATATTTTAAGACAGTAATTTTATGTGAAAAATCTTCAAGGGCTTTTTGATTTTTTTGATTTTCGCTATTTGGATTTTCTGGAATGTCATTTTTTTTATTTAAATTCTTTCTGATAGTATAAAATTCAAAATTAAGGAGAACGGCTAAAATTAATTGTATAAATGTTGCTGAATTTATGCCGAAACTATATATATGACTGGTTTCTTTTTGTAAAAGAGGCGGTATGGCAATAAAAACAACTATTGTAATCAACTGAAGAATAAGATATTTTTTTTTCATAGTCTTCTTAGATATTAATCCATATTGAAGAAGATATAAAGTGGGGCATAAAAATTGAACTGGGGCTTATTTATTTTAATTGCATGTATTGCAGGATTTCTTGTACTTGTTATAAGACTCTTAATTATTTTTCAGGATAAGATTCAGTTTTTTTCGCGCGGTTTGGATGAACAGTTTAAATTTTCTGAACTAAGAACTTTGTGGCAACTGGCAAAGCAGTGCGAACTTGAAGAAGCAACTTCTCTTTTTTATTCTGTTCCTACAATAAATAAATGTATTGGTTTGATAATCACCGAATCTAGAAAAAACAGAACCTATGATTCTCCCCGCATTCAGCTTTTTTTGGAAAAACTTTACCAGTTCAGGACCAGGGTTGCCCTTGACATTGAAAGCAAAAAAAATATTGAAAATACAAAATATCTTGATGTAGGGCAAAAGCTAACGGTTATTTTTCCAGGCAAGGGTGTTTTCCTTTCAAAAATCTTAAACAATGGTTCTGACATGACAATTTCCCTGCCAACTCGTTTTGATAAAAATACTCAGTCAACAATTATTTTGCCTGGGGATGATTGGGTTGGTCAGACAGTCACAGTTTTTTT
>CAVCWN010000155.1:0-14219 GCA_963605975.1 Desulfovibrionaceae bacterium
TTAGCGGTGAGGTTCTGTTTACGAAATGCGCTTTCAGTTACCAGTTGCGCCACTGCTTACGAAATGCGCTTTCAGTTACCAGTTGCGCCACTGTTTACGAAAGACGCTTTCAGTTACCAAATGCGTTTCCCCTTACCAAAAGCCCCTTTCGTAAACAAAGGCGCTTTTACAATAGGGCAGCTCTAAAAAATCATTTTCAATGCTTTTTTAGAGATACATGCGAATTTTAAGTCTTCGAAATACAAAGACTTAAAATGTCGCTTTTTCAAGGTTGCCTCTAAAAATTGCAATTTTCAGAGGCTTCCAATAGAGAGATTATGGACAACATTTTAATTGTCAGTAATACAAATACAACGATGGGAATCATTTCTGATTTGCTTAAGTCGGAAAGTTTCGAGCGGATTGTGACAACACAAAATGCCGCTGAAGGTCGCCGTTATATTACTGAAAATGAATTTGACCTTATAATAATTGATACTCCTCTGCCGGACGAAGCAGGCGATGAATTTGCCCGCTACGCTTCTGAAGTAACAAGTGCCGGAATTATTTTGATTGTTGCTGCAGATAACATTTACGAAATTTCTGCATACGTTGAAGACTACGGCGTTTTCACTTTGCCTAAACCCCTGTCACCGGAATTTTTTTATCAGGCTGTAAAACTTTTGACTGCCAGCCGCAAAAGAGTAATGCGACTGGAAAATGAAAATATCAAACTGCAGAAAAAAATAGAAGAAATCCGCGTGGTAAACCGGGCAAAACTCATTTTAATTCAAGTTTTGAAAATGACCGAAGACCAGGCCCAGCACTACATCGAAAAGCAAAGCATGGACCTTCGACAGACCCGCATTGCCACCGCAGAAAATGTCCTCCGCACATATGAGCGCTGATTTTTTTTATTTTTCTGGAGCAGGCTTTTTTTGTTAAAAGCCCTTCCGCCACTCACTTTCGTTCGGTCACTCCACTTCGTTACGTGACTGCTTCGCATGGCTACACGGCTGGCTAGGCCTGATTTTTTTATAATCGTATTTTCAAAAAAGTTGACAAGCCTTTTAGAATTTAATATATTGATTTTATTGACGAAGACGTCTTGCTAGAAGAATTTTCTTTAAATTCTTTTGGCAAGACGTCTTTTTTTTATGGGGGTTACTATGTGTGGATTTGTTGGTGCTTTTGATTTACGATGTGGCGGTCAGCCGATTGATGAAGCTTTGAAGGAAGAACTTAGAAATCAAGTTCTGGAAATGAGTAAAAAAATTCGCCACCGCGGACCGGATTGGACAGGTGTTTACACTGGGGATAATGCAATCTTGAGTCACGAGCGTCTTGCTATTGTGGATCCGCTTTCTGGAAAACAGCCGCTTGTCAGTGATGACGGAAAAATCATTCTTGCGGTTAATGGCGAAATTTATAACCACAAAAGTTTGCGAAAAGAATTTGAAGGTAAATATAATTTTAAAACTCAATCAGACTGCGAAGTAATCATTCCTCTTTACAAAACTTACGGAAAAGACTTTTTGGAAAAGTTGAGTGGAATTTTTGCTTTTGCCTTGTATGATGCCCAAAATGATGTTTATCTTATTGCCCGCGATGAAATTGGTGTTGTGCCTTTGTACCAGGGCTGGGACAAGCAGGGAAGATATTATGTTGCTTCGGAATTAAAATCGCTTGAAGGTCAGTGCCTTACGATTGAAGAATTTCCTAACGGTTATTATTTTTATTCTAAGGACGAAAAGCCTTGCTGCTGGTACAAGCGCGACTGGGAAAGTTATGACGCTGTAAAGGATAACCCTAAAGCGACAGATGAAAAGGGGCAGATTATTAATCCTAGTGTGATTGAAAAAGTTCGTAACGGACTGGAAGCGGCTGTTAAGCAGCAGCTGATGTCTGATGTGCCTTATGGTGTTTTGTTGAGCGGCGGTTTGGATTCTTCAATTATTGCGGCGGTTACTCAAAAGTATTCTAAAAAGCGCGTTGAATCGGATTCCAAAGAAGGGGCCTGGTGGCCTCAGCTGCATTCATTTGCGGTTGGCCTTGAAGGTTCCCCGGATTTGATTGCTGCTAAAAAGGCTGCGGATTATATTGGTACTGTTCACCATGAAGTGCATTTTACAATTCAGGAAGCCCTGGACGCTTTGCCGGATGTAATTTATCACATTGAAACTTATGACATTACAACAGTGCGCGCTTCAACTCCAATGTATCTTTTGGCAAGGGTGATAAAATCTATGGGAATAAAAATGGTTTTGTCAGGCGAAGGTTCGGATGAACTTTTTGGCGGTTACCTTTATTTTCATAAGGCTCCTGATGCTAAGGAATTTCACGAAGAGCTTGTCCGTAAAATGAGTAAGTTGCATTTGTATGATTGCCTTCGTGCAAATAAATCCCTTATGGCTTGGGGAGTGGAAGGTCGTGTTCCTTTTTTGGATAAGGATTTTATTGATATTGCCATGAGATTAAATCCTTTAGATAAAATGAATATCAAAATGCCTGATGGAAAGCAGCGCGTGGAAAAATGGATTTTGCGAAAGGCTTTCGAAGATATGCTGCCGGAAAGTATTTGCTGGAGGCAAAAGGAACAGTTTTCGGATGGCGTTGGTTACAGTTGGATTGACACTCTCAAAAAAATCACTGAAGAAAAAATTTCAGATGCAGAATTTGAACGTCGGGAAAAGCGCTTCCCTGTAAATCCTCCAAAAACAAAAGAGGAATATTACTACCGCGAAATTTATTCTTCTTTCTTTCCAAGTGATTGTGCTGCAAAAGTTGTGCCTCACGAAGCGGGTGTTGCATGTTCAACAGCCAAGGCTTTGGAATGGGACGCTGCATGGAAAAATATGGATGAACCTTCCGGCCGCGCAATTTCTGGTGTGCACGACAAGGCTTACTAAAGAAGTACTGTAAAAAAATCCACCTTTCTTTTTGGACTAAAGTGATTTACAATTTACTTTTGTAAGGAGCTTTTTATGGAAAGGAAAGGTGCATTTATTTTTTCACTGGCATGTTTTTCAATTTTTTCTTTGGGACTGAATTCTTTTGCCCAATCGACTGCAAGCGCAAAGGCTGTTAAACCGCCTTTTACGAGAGGCGTAAACATGACCGGCTGGTTTGAAATTTGGGAAAAAGGAGTGCCGCCTTTAAATAAATTTTCTTATGAAGATTTTTTGCACTTGAAAGAACTGGGGGTGGATGTTGTCCGCCTGCCTGTTCACTTTGACATGGTTATGGATGACAAGTCCGGCCAGGTGGAAGAAATTGTCTGGGATTATTTGGACAAAGTTTGTGACTGGGCTGAAGAATTAAAAATCTATTTGATAATAGACAATCACTCTTTTAACAGCAGCGAAAATTATCCTAATGCGAAAAATTTAAAAAGTCATCTTGAAAAAATCTGGCCTCAAGTTGCTGAGCGGTACAAAAATCGCAGCGAATATATTCTTTACGAAATTTTAAATGAACCCCAGATTAGTCAAAGCGAGTGGGAAAAAGTCCAAAAAGAAATTCTTTCTTTAATTCGAAAGTATGATTCAAAGCATACTGTTTTAGTTTGCGGGGCTGACTGGAGTTCGCGAGACGCAATGCTCAAATTAAAACCTTTGGATGATGACAATTTAATTTATACTTTCCATTATTATGATCCATTTTATTTTACCCACCAGGGGGCAGAGTGGGGCAGTCTTACAGAACATTTGCATGACATTCCATTCCCTTATGATAAAAATAAAATGCCAAAATTGCCTGCACAAATAAAAGGCACATGGCTGGAAGGAAGTTTAAAAACATCTTATCCAAAAGAGGCTACTGAAAAAACTATGCGTGAAAATCTGCAAAAGGCTGTAAATTTTTCTGTGAAAAATAATGTGCCTATTTTGGTTGGGGAATTTGGTGTTTACAATAGAACGGCTGCTTATGAAGACCGCATTGCATGGTTTGAAACTGTAGGAAAACTTTTTCAGGAATTTGGACTTGCCTGTACAACATGGGGTTATGACGGAACTTTTTCATTCTTTAAAAAAGGAAGTTCAGACTATCCTTCAGGACTGGATCCAAAAATTTTAAAAGCGATAGGCTTTAATGTGCCAAAAGGTGCCGGGGAAGAAAAAGAAAAAAGTTCTTCCAGTCAAACATTGCCCCTTGTTTTGTACGAAGATTTGATTGGTAAAGATTTTAGCCAGCGTGCCTGGTCTGCAAACAAAGATGCCGTTATGGCTTCCAAAAAAGGTGAATGTCCTCAGGGAAATTATTATTATCTTCTTTCAAAATTGAATCGCTATGAATCTTTGACATTCACTTTTTTAAATAAAGATTTGTCTGTCATTTCTGATTTGGAAAACACATACCTGCATCTTTACATAAAAACAGAATCTAAAAGACAAAAGCTGCAAGTCAGGTTTTCCGAACTGGATGTGGAAGGAAACATTCCATGGCGCTTATCTTACAATCTGCCGCTTGGCACATGCACCCCTGGCGAATGGACTTTAATGGAAATTCCATTGAGCAAATTTAAAATTACTGGCGCATGGTCTAACAGGGACGGCGGCAAATGGTTTAACGCTGCAAGTGACAGCACATTTGACTGGTCGAATGTAGAAGGCCTTTCCTTCGTAACTGAAGAAGCTGAATTAAAAGACAGCATTTATTTAGACGACATTAAAATCATAAAAAAATAATTTACGGGCATTCCCTAAAGGTGTTTTTTTAGGGATGCCTTTTTTGTTTTTTGCGGATTTTTTTGTAGATTTTCATATTGATTTGCCCAGCGATTCTACATAAACTGATCTCATGAAAAATTTTTCAGATACCACGAAAGGAATTTTTTTAATCATAACTTCCGCTTTTTCTTTTGCCCTTATGGCGGCTTTTGCCAGACTTGCAGGTGACATTTGCTTTGTACAAAAAGCCTTTTTTAGAAACGCCGTTGCTTTTTTGATTGCCCTTTTCAGCATTTTGCATGATATAAAAAAAGAAGGAGTAGCATCTTTTGCCATTCCAAAAGGAGCCCTTCTCTTTTTATTTTTAAGATCGATTGCAGGTTCCGTTGGAATCTTTGGAAACTTTTATGCTTTAGACCGACTGGTCTTGTCAGACGCTGCCATCTTAAACAAGATGTCTCCCTTTTTTTCCATACTGTTTAGTTTTTTTCTGCTGAAGGAAAAAATAAAAAAAGTGCCCCTCATTGCAATCATCGTTGCTTTTTTTGCAGCCATGCTGGTTGTAAAACCCAGCTTTAATTTTTCACAGTGCCTTCCGACTCTGGCAGGTTTTGCCGGTGGAATTGGGGCCGGTTTTGCATACGCTTGTGTTCGTAAGTTAAGCAAACTGGGCTGCAAGGGCAAAGTGATTGTTTTGTTTTTTTCAGGATTTTCAATGCTTCTTTCTCTGCCATACATGATTTTTAATTACAACCCGATGACTTTTAAACAATTGCTCTTTTTGCTATGTGCAGGATTTGCTGCAGCCGGCGGACAGTTTTCAATTACCGCTGCCTACTATTACGCCCCAGCTGCAAAAATTTCCATTTATGATTATTCGCAAATAATTTTTTCTACACTTTTAGGATTTTTCATTTTTAAAATGATTCCGGATTTTTACAGCATCTTAGGTTACGTAATAATTATTGCCATGGCCCTTTTGAATTTTCTGTATAACAAAAAAAGCCATGAGCAAAATTTACAAATACAAAATCCTGCAGTTCCGGATGAAAAAAATCATTCAAAAGAAACTGAATAAGAAGTTACATTTTTTACAGTGTCGCCGTCAATTTGCAAAGCCTGGGCTCTGTCAAATTCGACAGTGATATTGTGACCCGTAAAAACAGAAATCATGTTTTTGCAATTTATGTGTTCGCCTGTAAATATTTTGGGGAAAGACAAAAGCGTTTTTAATTTTCGGCTTTTGTGCCAGACAACAAGAGTCAGTTTTTTTTCAGAATTCAGTCTGTTTTGATTCGGCGCCACCTTCATGCCGCCACCGTAATATTTTCCCAACATTGATGGAGCAAGCCACACGTGTTTAAATTCATAAGTCTTGCCGTCAACAGTAACTTTTGCATTTGAAGGATGAAAGCCAAAAAAAAGACCTTTTATCGCAATCAAAGTGTAATTTACAGCCTTGTTTGATTTTATGCGCTTTTCATCCCCTTCCTGGCAGCAGTAGCCGTCAATGCCGTATCCAATTCCATTCAAAAAATATTTTTTAATTCCATTCACACTTACTTGCGGCAAATCCTTTACAAAATCATTTAGGGGAATAAGACCATTTTCCTTTTCAACTAAATTTTCCGTGTCACGTGCAAAATCATTTCCACTGCCCTGAGGAAAAAAATACATGCTGCACTTTTTGGGAATGTCATAAGTGTCATTTACAAAACGGTTTAATGTTCCGTCCCCACCACACAAAATCAATTGATCAGTCTTTTTTATTTTTTTGAAAAATTTTTTGTAATCATCAATGGACAAAATATCTGTAAAAGAAAGTTCCTCATTTTTTAAAATCAGTTCAAGTCTTTCCTTTGCCATCAGTCCCTTTTTATTATTCGAAAGCGGATTGAATAAAACGTAAATCATTTTTGCCTCCTTGTGTCACACCTTATAAAACTTGCCTTAGCAGCAATTTGTTTTTTTGCGAAAGATTTAAAAATCCTTTACCAAAGAAATTTTTTCTTTTATCAAACTTTCAGCTTCCTTTGCCAAATCAATTGTGCTTTTGTTTTCTATTTCTTCATCTTTGTAAACTTTTATAATTTCAAAATAGACATGTGTTTTTTTCCATGGGAAATTTTTGTGGATTTTTTCAGTCCCCTGTATGACTCCCAAAACAAGAGGGCACTTTGCCTTTTGAGCAATTTTAAAGCAGCCCGGGTGAAAAGGCAAAAGCTGACCGTCCCTGCTTCTTGTTCCTTCCGGATAAATTCCCACACTGGCAATATTTTCTTTTATAAGACGAACAGATGCTATAATCATTTCAATGGCACTTCTGTGGTTGCCGCGCTCAAGTGGAAAGTAACAGTTTCTTGCAATGTAGCGGCGGGCAATCGGAATTTTAAAATTCTGGATTTTGGAAACGAAAACGATTTTTTCTTTTTTTAACGAGATGGCCTGAACCATGTTGTCAAATTTGGAACGGTGGTTTGACACAAAGGCAAACTTTTCATTTTGCGGCAAAAGTTCCTTTCCTTTAAAATGGATTTTAACTCTTGCCATGGAACAAATAATCCTGTAGCCAAAATTTAAAAGGCCGTAAGAAAAAGCGGAAGGTTTTTTATATTTCTTTTTTGGATTGTAAAAAAGGCTGACCCCTGAGAGAAAAATCCAAATCAGCAGGTAAAGCGCTAAGGGCAGCAAAATAAGAGCAAGGGCGAAAATAAAAACACAAAAAAGAATTTTCATAGCCATTCTTTTATTATATCCCCACATTTTATTTTAGCAAATTTTTCTTTTCTAAATTTGAATTTTAAATCCACTTAATTCTGGGTATCTCTAAAAATTGCAATTTTTAAAGACTCCCTTCTATACAATCCACTAAGGAAATTTTATAATAGGCCTACTTTTACAAAAGTTGAGGTTTTTTATGGGTGGCATTTTTGCGGTTGCTTCAAAAGACGACTGTTCTTTGGATTTATTTTTTGGCGTTGACTATCATTCCCATTTGGGAACAAAAAAAGGCGGACTTGCAGTTTGCAAAAATGACGGTTCCTTTGTCCAGTCCATTCACAACATTTCAAATTCACCATTCAGGACAAAATTTGACACGGACATCGCCGGCATGAAAGGCCCTCTTGGCATAGGCTGCATTTCTGACTACGAAGCCCAACCCCTTTTAGCACGCTCTCATCTTGGCCGCTTTGCCATCACAAGCGTCGGTGCCGTCAGCAACAAAGATCAACTTGTCAAAGAATTAATGGAAACGGGCGGCTCCTTTTTGGAAATGTCAGGCGGAGAAATAAATCAAACAGAATTAATTCTTGCATTGATCAATACACAAAAAACAATTCTTGATGGCATAAAATATGTTCAGTCAAAAGTTCAGGGATCCATCACCCTTCTTATTGCAACCGCAGACGGCATTTACGGTGCCCGTGACAAATTGGGCCGCACGCCTCTTCACATAGGAATTAAGAAAGACGCAAACGGCAGCATTTTGTCCCACTGCTTTTCATTCGAAAATTTTGCTTACGTAAATCTGGGCTACAAAGACGAACACGAATTAGGTCCAGGCGAAATTGTTTTCTTAACAGCCGACCGCTGGGAAACCTTGCAGGCTCCTTTTGAAAAAATGAAAATCTGCACCTTCCTCTGGATCTACTACGGATACCCAACCGCTTCCTACGAAGGAGTAAATGTAGAATGTATGCGCTATAATTGCGGAAAATATCTAGCCATGCGTGATAAAGACGCAAACATTCACCCGGACTGTGCCGCCGGAGTTCCGGATTCTGGAACAGCCCACGCCGTAGGTTACGCAAACGAAGCCGGCATTCCATTCACCAGACCTTTCATAAAATACACACCAACGTGGCCGCGTTCATTTATGCCTACAAACCAGGAGCAGCGGAATTTAATCGCCCACATGAAACTCATCCCCGTACCTGAACTCATAAAAGGAAAAAGCATTTTGCTCATTGACGATTCCATCGTGCGCGGAACACAACTTCGCGAAACCACAGATTTCCTTTACCAGTCAGGCGCAAAAGAAGTTCACGTCAGACCGGCATGCCCGCCAATAATGTTCGGCTGCAAATATTTAAATTTCTCCCGGTCAAAATCAGAAATGGATTTAATCGCCAGAAGGGTAGTAAAAAAATTCGAAGGTGAAAACGTGTCGCGCGAAGTCTTGGAAAAATACTGCAACCCGGACAGCCCCGAGTACGAAAAAATGCAGGAAGAAATTCGCAAGCAGCTGCATTTCACCAGCCTACGCTTTCACCGCCTTGACGACATGTTAAATTCCACCGGCCTTGACCACTGCAAATTGTGCACCTACTGCTGGAACGGCCAGGAATAATTTTTCATTTTTTTCTTTTGGAGCATGCCGCCTTTAAAGACGGCTTTCTGGGCTTTCATTGTGGCTCTGCCACAACGGCAAAGCCGGCCCTCCAATCCGGGCTAGTGCCCATTTAAAATTCCATTTTTCTTTTTACGTAAGCAGTGCTTTTATTTTTTTTTATCTCCCCAAAGTCATCCTTTTGGCAAAAAAGTAATTTCAATCGGCAAAATAAAATAAGTCATTACCCCTTTAAAATGTCTTCATATTTTGCCGTTTGGAGGCTATAATATTGCCATGGGCAAGAAAAAATACATATCAGTAGAAAAAGCAGCAGGCCTCTGGTCAGTAAGCGAGCGCAGCGTAAGAAATTACTGTGCTCAGGGTCGGGTAATCGGAGCACTACAGGAAGGCGGAGTCTGGAAAATTCCTTTCGATGCAAAAAAACCTACTAGAAAAATCCGAAATGTAAAAACAAAAAGCACCATTCTGGAAATCCTAAAGAGGGAAAAAGAAGCTGGGGTAAAAGGCGGACTTTACCACAAAATCCAAATTGACCTTACATATAATTCAAATCATATTGAAGGTTTAAAACTTTCTCATGACCAGACCCGCTACATTTTTGAAACAAAAACAATTGGTATGATTGGACCTGCCATAAAAGTTGATGATATTCTTGAAACTGTAAACCATTTTCGCTGCGTGGATCTTGTAATTGAAGGGGCGGGGACAAAACTTTCTGAAAGTTTTATAAAACAGCTTCATTATATTTTAAAAACTGGAACAACAGATTCTCAAAAATCCTGGTTTAGAGTGGGCGACTACAAGATGCTTGAAAACGAAGTCGGCGGAAGCGAAACTGCAAAACCTGACCAGGTTGGGCCTCAAATGAAAGCCCTGCTTGCCGAATACAATTCAAAATCAAAAATCTCTTTTGACGATATTCTTGATTTTCATGTTCGATTTGAAAAAATTCACCCTTTCCAGGATGGCAATGGCCGCATAGGTCGTTTGATTATGTTCAAAGAATGTCTGAAACACAAGATCCTTCCTTTCATCATCACAGAGGAAGTAAAGTTTTTTTACTATCGGGGAATTAAAGAATGGAAAAATGAAAGAGGTTATTTACGGGACACATGCCTCTGCGCTCAAGATGAAATGAAAGAAATTTTAAAGGGCTTGGGGATAAATTAATGGCACCTCTAAAAACATGCAGGAAATAAAAAATTGCAATTTCTAGAGGCTCTCATAATTTATTTTTCTTTTCCTACACTTTTTTTTCTGAAGAGTCTTGTTATGATGCCAAGAATAAAGCCAACTAGAAAAGCTGCAATTACAGTTCCTATTCCTACGCTGCCGAAGGAATGTAAAAAAATCAGACACGTGATGGCAGAAATAAGAACCATGGAAATGTCAAAAACTATTTTTACTTTTGCGAATTCAAAATGAAAAGTTTTGGAAATTACATCCATGCAGCCTTCGCCAGCCAAAGGTACAATGTTTGCAGGAACGTAAATGAAAATTCCCAAGGCTATAAAAAAACAACTTAAAAGGGCAAGAGCAATTCGTAAAAAAATATTTTGAATGTCAGGGCAAAAAGAAACAAGGTAATTGCACAAAGTTGTAAATTTTCCAAAAACAATTCCGACTGGAATTTGAAGTAAAATTTTCCATGAAAATTTTTTTCTTAAAATTAGAAATTGAATTAATACCAAGGCGCAATGAAAAATAATTGTTGCGTTTCCCATTTCAATTCCCCAGACTCGGGTGATTGTGTAAGGAATAGAGCTGACTGGCGAAACTCCCAGGTTGGATTTTACAGAAAGTGCAATTCCTGCCGTCATAATAAATAGACCTAAAAAATAAAGTGGTAATCTAGTTTTTAAATTTTTCATTTTTCGATTATATACTTTTCCAAAAAAACATGCACGAAATAGAAAAAAATGCTATAGTTCTTTATCAGTAACTTTTAGGGCATCTCTAAAAGATCATTTTCAATGCTTTTTTAGAAACAACTTAAAAAAATCCCAGGAGATTTTTATGGATCCAAAAATCAGCGTGGTACTGCCAATTTATAATGTAGAAAAATATCTTGAAAAGTGCATGGAAAGCATTTTTAATCAGACATACAAAAATTTGGAAATTCTTCTTGTGGATGACGGTTCCCCGGATGGCTGCCCGGCTCTTTGTGACGCTTATGCAAAAAAAGATAAAAGGGTTCGCGTGGTACATAAAAAAAATGGTGGCATTTCAGATGCCCGTAACGCTGGTGTGGCAGAATCAAGTGGCCAGTACATTGCTTTTGTGGACCCTGATGATTATGTTGAAAGCGATTATATTGAATATCTTTACAGCCTTATAAAAAAATATAATTGCAAAATGTCCCTCTGCCAGCACACTGTAAAATTTGAAGGTGGCAGGGAAATCTGCTACGGAAAAAATGGTGATGATCTTTTAACTTCAAAAGACTGCATTGAGCGCATGCTTTACAACGATGTAATTGACACTTCCTGCTGGGCCAAACTTTTTAGCGCTGACCTTGCAAAGAAATTTTTGTATCCCAAGGGAAAACTTTTTGAAGACATAGGTACGGTTTACAAATTTTTTATTGAAAGCGAACAAATTGCCTGCGGCTGGCAAAGTAAATATTTTTACATGATGAGGCCAAAGTCTATTGTTCACTGTAATTTTAATCCCCACAAACTGGACTTGCTTGAAATGACAGATTCCATGGCCAGTGAAGTAAAATCCATTTTTCCAGATTTAGAAAAGGCCTGTCTTCGCCGCCAGGTTTATTCAAGATTCAGCACCTTGAATCAAATGCTGGACGTAAAAGAAAAAGTTTACAAAGAAAAGCGCAAAGAAATTATTCGCTGCATAAAGGAAAATAAAAAAGCCCTTTTGTCTGACAAAAAACTTCCACGCCGAGACAAACTGGCCCTTTACCTTTTAAGCATGGGATTTTTCTTTTACAAACTTGCCTGGAAAATTTTTAAGGCTAAATGATTTTTTAGAGATGTAAAGATTTAAAACCTTCTCTTTCCCCATGACTGTAAAATATCTGCGTTAGGGATTGGCATGGTGAGTGGGCTGGAAGCTTTAGATTCCAGCCCACGAAAACAAAGGCGACAGCCTTTGTTCGGAGGCGAAAGCCGGAGCCATAGAAAGCCCGACCCCTTCTGACTGTTTACAGGCAGAAGGGAGAACGCCCAGAAAAAACTATTTTGACAAATCAATATTTTTGCCGGTAAGACCGACGTAGGCACCGCTTTTTGCTTCGCTTGAATCTGGGTGAGCGATGAGCCATTTGTTTTTTGCCCACAGCATTTTGTCTTCAAGATTTTTTTCTGTAATCTGAGGCTTTGCTGTGTTTGTGTCTTTTGGCAAAACAACAATCACGCGGAAACCTTCTTTGCTGACTTGTCCGTTAACTACGTTGTTGCATGGAGCGTAGTGCAAAGTTGTTTCGTAAACCAATGTCACTGTTCCTTTTGGCACGCGGAAAGCTTTTACGTTTTTTGTATTCAATTTGCCCCTTTGGATTTCATCCGCTTTGGCAAGAAGAAGAATCATGTCGTTTGAAGGAATGTTTATTTCTGAACCGCGGTGGTATTCCAGACAATTTAATTTTGTGTTGTTGCCGTTGCAGTAACCAATTTGAATTGGCATGCCGCCGTAAGCATTGTCACTCAATTCCTTTGCGATGGGAAGACTTTCAAGTCCGGCGTCGCCTGGTTCGTAGCATGTTGCGTTTTCTGGTTTTGGACTGGTTTGATCTAACTTTTCAAGTAGCTCTGTTACGTTATAGCCCTTTAAAACTTTTCCATATTTTTCAAATTCTTTTGAAAAAACGCTTTTGATTTTCATAGATGTGTGCTCCTTATTTTTTTGGTAACTGGGATTTTAAATTGGATTTAAAATGTTGCATCTAAAATCCTTTAAAAAAATCTTTGTCCCATAGATAAAAATAATTTTATACCCAACTTTACTTTATTGCAAATCACTTAATTTGTGGTAAAATGATTTTATTGATTTTAAATGGGGGTCTTTAAAAACTTGATTTTTTAAAGGCAGAGTAAGAAACTTAAAAAAATACAGCAAAGGAATTTTTTATGAATAAGTTATGGTACACAGAAGCGGCAAAGGATTGGAATGAAGCTTTACCGGTTGGTAATGGTCGTTTAGCGGCTATGGTTTATGGCAGGGCGGATCATGAAATTATTCAGTTGAATGAAGAGTCTGTCTGGTCAGGAAAATATAAAAACAGAAACAATAAGTCTTGCAAAAAGGCCCTTCCAAAAATCCGCAAACTGATGAATGAAGGTCGCGTGCAGGATGCCCAGGCTCTTTCTTACGAAGTGATGACTGGTTGTCCGGCCAATCAGGCTGTTTACCAGACTGCCGGTGATTTACACATTGATTATTACACGGAAGAAACTGCCGGTCTTCTGGGCCCAACTCAAGAACGCCACAACACTTTTCCGGGCCTTAGCATGTACCGCCGCGAATTGAATTTGGATGAAGCAATTGTTACAACATCTTTTCTTTCCGAAAGCAAGCTGGCAAATCCGGATTTACTTTCAAGAAGTGCAAAGGGCTACAGTGTCAGTTACAAAAGGGAAGTTTTTGTTCCTGCAGGATTGAATGTAATTGTAATTCACGTTTCGGCTTCTTCGCCAAAGAGCATTTATCTTCGTGCCAACTTTAACCGTGGAAGTTTTTCTACAAAAAATATTGCTTTAACTGATGACACAATTGAAATGGAAGACACTCACGGCATTCCTTTTAGCGCTGTTGCAATGGCACAGGCCAGCGGAGGAAAAGTTTTTACCAGAGGCAACTGCCTGATTGTAGAAGCAGCCGATGAAGTAACAATTTTTGTTGACATTCAAACTGCATTCCGCAGAAAGCATTATGCACGTAAGGGTGGCAATGTTCGCGCCCGCGATGATTTTTATGCATCTTTGTGTAAAGATGAAGCTCTTAAAAATGTCTGCTTTGCAAGCGCTGTTCCTTATCCAAAAATTCTTTCAAATCACATTGCTGAATATGGTGAACTTTTTAACCGCGTTAAGTTGACTTTGAATGGGGATGAAAAAGATGCAGAAAATATTCCTACAGACAAATTGCTTTCAGAAAAATCCGAAAGTCTTGCTTTGGCACAGCTTTACTGGAATTTTGACCGCTATCTTTTGATTTCTTCCAGCCGGTCTCCGGCCACCTTGCCTGCTAACCTTCAG
>CAVCWN010000156.1:0-5723 GCA_963605975.1 Desulfovibrionaceae bacterium
GTTTTGCATTTGACCCATCCTGTTTTGTGGACAGATGAAGAAGACATTCTTGCTTCTGTAATTAAAAATGAAGGCGGTTTTGAAAACTGGAAAATTTTTGAAGCAGGCCCTGGTTCAGTTCTTTCAGGCCTTTGGGGTAAAACTGAATACTCAACTTCCCTGCCAGCTGTTTCTGTAAACACAGTGGAAAGCATTCCAGAATAATGAATAAAAAAAAGGCAGCCTCTTTTTTTAGAAGCTGCTTTTTTTGTTTTTCACTTTCCTTTATTTAGAAGGATTTTTCTTTGCGCTTTCTTTTTTAGAAGAAGGCTTTTTTTCTGCACTTTTTGCTTTTCCTTCAGTTTTTGCTTCTGCCTTTTTTGCAGGAGCTTTTTTTTCTGCGGATTTTGCAGGGGCCTTTTTGTCTGCCTTTGCATTTGATTTTTGGCCGGATTTTTCTGCAGTCTTAGGATTTTTCTTTTCTGCTTTTTTTTCAGGAGAAGCTTCTTTTGGAAGAGACTTTTTAGAAGCCTCTTTTTCTTTTAAAGCCTTTTCTTTTGCTTCTTCCTTTTCCTGGGCCTTCAGGACTTTTGCTTCATGGACTGCATTTTTTTCTGCAAGTTTTTTTTCTTTCTTTTCTTTTTTTTCTGCAGCAGATTTCATCATGCGGTCTTCGGCTTCTTTAAGTTCCTTTTCTATTTCATCAATGTCATCTCTTTTTTGAACAGGCTTTCCCATTATTCTGTTTTCGATGTCATCAAGGCGTTCAAGAATTTTTTTGTTTTGTTCAACAATTGCCAGCTTCTGGTCATTGGTGATGCGGATGGCGTAAAGGATGGAAAGGGCAATGCCGATTAAAAGTGGAAGTATGCTAAGACCGTCAGGGCAGCCGTGGGAGCGAAGGTAAATCATGCAGGCAGTGCCAATGGCAATCCATGCAATAATTTCAAGACCGATAAAAATTAAATTTAAAAGTTTTCTTGTTTCTATAAACTTTTTTTTGTTATCCATAAAAGACCTCCAGTTCCCCTCAAATAACAGGGAGCCTCTAAAAATCGCAATTTTTAGAGATACCCAATATGCCACCACTATAATTTATATTTTGTAAAATTCCTAGTCATTCGAAATTAAAGTCGCCTTTATTTTCTTGCTTCTATGCCGTCAATGTTGCCAGAGTAGGGCGTGTTTACAAGGCGAAAAATGAGTCCGCCGTTTTCGTCGCTGTCTATGGCAAGACTTGTTTTGACCCACTGGTCTTGAACTTTAACTTCAAATTCGTCGCCGAATTTCAGTTGGGCTCCGTAGTTGGCATTTTGGGCAATCCAAAAAAGTCCTGAAGCTTCATCAAAAATTAAATTTCCTTCAATGATTTTTTCTTCCATTCATAGATTCCTTTTTTTTGTGTGGATTTTTAAAAGTACTTTTTTCTACCTTCAATATAGTGATAAACTTTTCTTTTTTCAAATTTTTCTTTTTGTGATTTTTGATTTTGATTTTTTTTGCTGGGGTTTTAGGGGCAGAAAATTTTTTGACCTTTCTTTTTGATAGAAATTATTTCTAATAAAAAAATTGCCCCTAGGAGAGGGGGTAGCAAAAGCCATGACAAAGCGGAGCAAGTGGCAAAGTTTACTTTGACACTTGAGTAGCGACTCATGGCTGGAGCGAGGGGAAGGCTTTCCCCCATAAAAAAATTAAAAATAACTTTTGGCAAGTGGTGATTTTCTGGCGGATTTGGTGTAGAATGTGGCCATAAGGGGACGGCGATGGCAGATTACCATAAATTTGACAAGGCTCCGGAAGGGACGCCACTTTCTAACTTTGTGCATTTGCACGTGCATTCTGACTACTCGCTTTTGGATTCCTGTGCAAAACTGCCAGCTTTGGTGGAAAAGGCTGTCAAGTTGAACATGAGGGCTTTGGCTTTGACTGACCACGGCAACATGTATGGTGCTTTGAATTTTGAACACTGGTGCCACGTGAATGACATTAATCCTATTGTCGGGGAAGAATTTTATGTTGCTTACGGCAGCCACAATGAAAAAAAGGATGTCCCTTATGGCAGAAATGGCCGCCACTCCCACTACTTTCATTTGATTCTTTTGTGCAAAAATGAAACTGGTTACAAAAATATGTCATGGCTGTCAAGTAAGGCTTTTTGTGACGAAAATGCCCTTTACTATGGCAAGCCCCGCATTGATTTTGATCTTTTAAAGTCTTACCACGATGGTTTGATTTGTTTAAGCGCCTGCATTCAGGGTGAAATTCCCCAGCTGCTTTTAAATGACAAGGACGAAGAAGCTTACGAAACTGCTAAAAAGTACCAGGAGCTTTTTGGTAAGGATTCTTATTATATTGAATTGCAAAATCATGGTTTGTCTGACCAGAATTATGTGAATCCTAAGTTGATAAAGCTGGCTAAGGATCTGGACATTCCTCTGGTAGTCACCAACGATATTCACTACATGGAAAGGGATGATGCGGAAGCCCAGGATGCCCTCCGCTGCATTGGTTTTAAAAATCTTTTGGACAAGCCGCATGCGACTATGGGTGAAGGCCGCAGCGAATGGTATTTTAAAAATGAAGAGGAAATGAGGCAACTTTTTCCTGGCATGGATGAAGCTTATGACAATACCCTTAAAATTGCAGACATGTGCAATCTGACCATCCACCAGTACAAAACCCTGGAATTAAGAAATTGTCTGCCCCGCTTTGAACTGCCTGTGGAATTTCAGCGCCATGGGGATGATTATGCTAAAAATCAGGATGATTATGTGCGCTTTCTTGTAGAAAAGGGCCTTCGCATGCGCTACAAGGAAATTACTCCTAAAATCAGGGCCAGGGCTGAATATGAACTGGGCACTATTTTCCAGATGGGTTTTTCCGGTTACTTTTTGATTGTGTGGGAATTCATTAACTGGTCTAAGTCTACTTATGATAATGTAAACAAAAGGCCTAAACCTTACATTCCTATCGGGCCGGGCCGTGGTTCCGGTGCGGGCAGCCTTGTTGCTTACTGCATGACTATTACGGATATTGATCCTTTCCGCTTCAGTTTGATTTTTGAAAGATTTTTAAACAGTGAAAGAGTTTCCATGCCGGATTTTGATATTGATATGGACTTCGACTACCGCCAGGACATTATCCAGCACACAAGAGACCTTTATGGTGACGAGCAGGTTGGCCACATTGTTACTTTCGGTACTTTAAAGCCTAAGCAGGTTATAGCGGATGTTGGCCGCGTTTTGGACATTCCTCTTTCAGAAGTAAATGCCCTTAAAGCCTGTGTGCCGGACAGTCCTAAGGCTAAGTTAAAAGATGCTTTTCAAGTTTCAGAAAAATTTCCTGAAGGTGAAGGTGGTCGTTTGGCTCCCTATAGAAATGATCCCCGCTACAAGCGCCTTTTTGATATTGCGGAAAAACTTGAAGGATGCAACAGAAACACTGGTTTACACGCTTCCGGCATGGTTGTAGGACTGACTGCTTTGCCAGAATGGGCGCCAGTTTTTAAGGATCCTAAAACTGGTGAAGTTGGTGTTCAGTATACAATGGACATTATTGAACCTTGCGGTCTGGTAAAGTTTGACTATCTTGGTTTAAAGACGCTTTCTTTAATCCGTTATGCGGAAGACATCATCAACAAGCACAAAAAGGAAGGTGAAGAAAGGTTTGACTGTTCCAAGGTGAGTGAAAGTGATGAAAAAACTTTTGAACTTTTCAGGAATGGGGATTCTGTAGCGGTTTTCCAGTTTGAATCACCTGGCATGCAAAAAATTCTGCGCCAGTTCCAGCCGGAAAAACTTGAAGACCTTGTAGCCTTGAACGCCCTTTACCGGCCTGGTCCTATGGACTACATTCCAAATTATATTGACGGTAAATGGAAGCCGGAAACAATCCACTACCCTGACCCCTGCCTGGAACCAATTCTTAAGGAAACTTATGGCGTTATGGTTTACCAGGAACAGGTTATGCAGGTTTCCCAGAGGATTGCAGGATTTTCTTTGGGAGAAGCGGATATGCTGCGCCGTGCCATGGGAAAAAAGAAGCCTGAAGTTCTTATGGGCAAAAAAAAGGAATTTGTTGAAGGAGCTTTAAAGCAGGGTTTTACAAAAGAGCATGCTGAAGAAATTTTTGAAATTATGATTCCTTTTGCGGGCTACGGATTTAATAAATCTCACGCGGCAGCTTATTCTGTTCTGGCATACAGGACGGGTTATTTAAAGGCAAATTATCCTGCCGAATTTATGGCTGCCAACCTTACAAACGAAATTACTTCTACAGACACCTTGCCTGTTTACATTGCAGAAGCACGTCGCATGGGCATTACGGTAAATCCTCCGGATGTAAATGAATCTGATGTAAACTTTGACGTTATTGACGGCAAAATTGTTTTTGGTCTTAGAGGAATTAAGGGAATGGGAACTGGGGCTGCCCGGGCAATTGTAAAGGAAAGAAATGACCATGGTCCATACAAAAGTTTTATTGATTTTCTGGACAGGGTCCTTTTTTTGAAAGATGAAGCTCCTTGTGAAGAAGATGAAAGTGAAGAAAAAACTTCTTCTTCCAAACTGGCCATCAACAAAAAAGCGGTTGAAGTTCTTATAAAAACCGGAGCCTTTGACAAACTGGGCCAGACTCGGTCTACCCTTGTTTTAAATTACGAACAAGCCATTGAATGGGAAAACAAAAAGCACCTGGGCGCAGATTCCGGCCAGCAGTCACTTTTTGAAGAAGCCGGCATTCAGGAATTTGCAGATTTTAAGTTTGAAGATGTAGCCGAATATCCTGCCATGGAAAGGCTGAATTTGGAAAAAGACCTTATTGGCTGCTATGTTTCAGGGCATCCTCTTGATGAATGGAAAAGCTTGATCGAAAAATGTGCAACTGTAAACAGCAAAACCATCATGAGGGCCGCAAAAGATACTCAGGCTGAAATTGATGCCATAAAAAATTCTTCTTCCGGCCGCTACCGGTCTTTTAAAAACGCAGGTAAAAGTCATGTTGCCATTGGCATGATAAAAGGCATTCGTTCCATCATGACTAAAAAGGGAACTCAAATGGCTTTTGCAAAGCTGATGGATTATGACGGTGAAATGGATATTACTTTTTTCCCAAACACATGGGAAACAGTAAAAACAAAAATTGAAGACGGCGGCATTTACGCTTTCCAGGGCAAGGCAGATCTAAGGGCAGACCAGGATCCACCAAGTGCTTCTTTTATTGTTGACCAGATGCTTGAAGCGGAAAGTCTTAAAGAAAAATCCATCAGTGAATGTCACATTCTTTTAAATGACCAGTTTAATTCTTCCAAAGATCTGAGCGAAATAAAAAATATTTTATTTGGCTCTGGAGGAAATTGTTCAGTATATTTACATATAGATATAAATTCAAAACGCTACATTGTCCGCACAAATTCGCAGCTGCGCGTTTCGTCCAGTCAGGCAAGCGCCAACCGCTTAAAGGATCTGGCAATTGTGGATGATGTCTGGTTTGAGTAGGATTTTTTGGATTTTGGGGATGGATGTTTTGGGGACTAGTGTGTGGTTTGGGGACTGGCACTTGTTTCGTAAACAGTTGCCGCTTTTGGAAACAGGCACTTGTTTCGTAAACAGTGCTGCTTTTGGAAACTGACACTTGTTTCGTAAACTGGGCTGCTTTTGGAAATAAACACTTGTTTCGTAAACAGTTGCCGCTTTCGTAAACAGACACTTGTTTCGTAAACCAGGCCGCTTTCATAAACAGACACT
>CAVCWN010000157.1:0-5892 GCA_963605975.1 Desulfovibrionaceae bacterium
CAATGACTTTTTTCAATTTTAAATTACAAATTGCGAACTTTATTTTACGCTATCAAATGATTTTGAAGTTTTAACACTTCTGGATAAGGAATTAAAAAGAAAAGCAAATTGGAAGAAAAATACTTTTTGAATAACACTTATGCTAAACTTTTCCGACGTTTAAAATATTGCACATGGGAAATTTTGTTTGTCAAGGTTCATGGTATTTGATTGCAGATTTTTTACATTTTGTAAAAATAGTGAGTGAAAAAAAAACAATTAACTGTTAAAATAAAAATATGGGACTCTATAATAAGATTTTAGAAAATCAAGAAAATCAAGAGAAGCAGGCAGGAAATTCTATGAGCAGCAATAATGATGAAGATAAAAATTTTTTAGATTCCTTGAATCTGGATTCATTTGAAAACGAAAATTCTTTGCAGGACAATTTTTCTGGGGAAGATAATCTGGATATCCCGGCAGGTTTTGAAATTCCTGCGGACGAAAATATTTCTGAAGAAAATATGTCTTTTCCTGATTTTACGAGTGATCCTTTTTTGTCTTCTGATCCAACTGGTGAAAAAACAGAGGATAATTTGCTTTCAGATGTGGATTTGAATTTAAATGATGAAAATCTGATTGAAGAAAATGCTATTGAAGAAAATCTTGATGAAATAAATCCAGTAGAAGAAATCCCTGAAAATGAAGAAGAAATTGAAATTCCAAAAATTAATGATATTGCGAAAGAGGCCGACGAATTTGATTTGCCTTCGATAGAAGAAATAGATACGTCTGCCTTAGACCTTCCTTCTTTTGAAGACACTTTTGAAGAAAAAAAATCAGACGATAGCGAATTTGATTTGCCGAATTTAGATGACATTGCTGTTGATGCAGAAACAAAAGACGTTGGCGGTGATGATTTTGACTTACCAGAAATAGATGACCTTGCAGTCGATGAAGAGACGCCTGCTGACCTTTCGGAAAGCGGTGACTCTTTGGCAGAAGATGCTGACTCTGGCGAATTTGATTTGCCGAATTTAGATGACATTGCTGTTGATGAAGAAACAAAAGACGCTGGCGGTGACGATTTTACTTTGCCAGAAATAGATGACCTTGCAGTCGGTGAAGAGACGCCTGCTGACCTTTCGGAAAGCGGTGACTCTTTGGCAGAAGACGCTGGCACTGGCGAATTTGATTTGCCGAATTTAGATGACATTGCTGTTGATGAAGAAACAAAAGACGCTGGCGGTGACGATTTTACTTTGCCAGAAATAGATGACCTTGCAGTCGGTGAAGAGACGCCTGCTGACCTTTCGGAAAGCGGTGACTCTTTGGCAGAAGACGCTGACACTGGCGAATTTGATTTGCCGAATTTGGATGACGTTGCTATTGATGAAGAAACAAAAGACGCTGGCGGTGACGATTTTACTTTGCCGGATTTGGGAGATCTTTCTCTTGAAGAAGATGCGCCTGTCGAAAAGGCAGAAGCCTCTGCCACTGACGATTTTACTCTTCCTGAAATAGATGACATCCCTCTTGAAAACGAGGAGGTTGTTAGTGAAGAAGCAAAGTCTGATGAATTTGACTTGCCGGATTTTGTAGATGATGATGCAGCTGCGGCTTCTGCGGCGGTTGGGTTGAGCGGAGTTTTTGATGATGACTTTGGCGAGGTCAACCTAGAGAATAATGACACTGATTTTGATGACAGTGACTTGGGTAAGGCTGATTTTGGCGACACTGATTTTGGTAGTGATGACGGCTTTGAAAGTAAGAGTGTTGAATATGATGATTTAAGTGATGGCGAAGAAGAAAAGAAAAAGACGCCAGTCATTATTTTTGTTTTGATAGCCATTCTTTGTCTTTTGATAGGCGCTATGTTTGGATTTATAAGTACAAGGCTTTTTAGCGGAGCAAAAGCTGCAAAGGAAAAAACTGCAATCGTCAAGGAAGAAAAAAAATCCACAAAAGAAAAGAGTGAAAAAGAAGATAATTCTAAAAAGGAAGATGTAATTTCTGAAGAAAATACTTCTGAGAAAAATGCAAGTGAAACTCAAAAAGAAGATGTGGAAGAAAATGTAGAAAAATCCACAGGAAAAAATGAAGCTGAAAACACAGAAGTAAAAGTGGCAGAAGAAAAAAGTCCGGTACAAAAAGAAGAGGCTCCTTCTGCACGCGAAGATGAAATTGTTATTGCCAGCGTTCCTGAAGCACTTGTTCCGGAACAGCCACCAAAAGCAGCTAAAGCAGCAGAAGATGTCCGTTACACAGTAAAGTGGGGTGACACCCTTTGGGATATTGCAGAAACATTTTATAAAAATCCATGGCGATATACTACAATCGCAAACTACAATGGTATAAAAAATCCAGATAAAATTTCTGCAGGTTCGGTTTTGCTTATTCCTGCGGAATAAAAATTACAGTTATGAAAAAAAAATTTAAATTCACATTTCTCTTTTTTATTTTATTTTTTTGTCTGACGGAAATTTCCTGCAGTCCTTCGTCTGACTTTTTGGAAAAGTATGGCGATGACGGATATTATTTTATTGGCCTTGAAGAAAAGAAAAAAGGAAATTCAAATCAGGCAGAAAAATTTTTTAATCTGGCAACAGAAAAGGCCAGTCCTTTTTTTGCGAAACTTTCATGGCAGGAACTTTTGAATTTTGGAAACAGATCAAAGCAGCTGCAAACGGCAATTAAGTTTCATAAAAAATTTTCGGATGCGCCTTCACTGCTGGTCATTACAAGAAAACTTTACCATGACGGGGAATTAAGCCAGTTGATAAAGTTGACTGATAAAATTGATTATGCTTCTAGCGACAACGAACTTTGCTATTACAGAATTTCTGCCCTTTACCAGAAAAATAATTCTAAATTCAGGAATGCTTACTACCGCTGGTGTACTTTAAGAAAATTTACTTCATGGCACTACAAGTTGTATTGCGAAGTTTTGGACATGAATGATGTGATTACCATGAGAGCAAATATTTATACCCGCGATTACGGGCCGGCTTTTTCTGACAGCCTTTACATTTTGGAAAACAAGGCCAACTATCTTCCGCAGATAATTTCTGATGCAGGAAAAGCCTTTTTGTATGGGTCATCTGCTTATTCAAAAAATGCTGCTTATTTTGACCATCTGGCTTCTTCGCTGGATGGTGAAAATAAATTCTATGCATGTTTTTATGCTGCCAGACTTTATTCGCGTGTAGAAGAAACAAAATCTTATGCGGCAAAAAAATTTGAAGAAGCAATGAAGTATGCCCAGAGCGACAGTGATTACGACACGGCCCTTTGGTACTTTTTGGATTTGAGTTTGTCTTCTTCTATAAGCGAGGCTTATGCTGGCCTTGAAAAATATGCTGGTACTTTTAAAGATCCGGAATATTTTGATGATTTTTTTGACACTCTTTCTGTCCGTATTTTTTCAAACCACATGTGGGATGAATTTTACAAAATTACAAATTCCATGCAGGGCTATGCTTCAAAAGAGGCGTCCTGTCGTTTTGCTTACCTTTCTGCCAGACTGATTCAGGAAGGATTTTACCTTCCTCAAGAAAAAAATAAGGATGAAGAAATTGACCGCCTTTTAAAACTGGCATTGGATTGTGGCAGCGCATATTATTACCGCTTTCTTGCGGCAGAAAAATTAAACATGGAAGATGAAGAAGTTTTATCTTACATTTTAAACATTTCTTTAAAAAATGATTTTTCTATAAACGAAGATGCAGAAAAACTTTTAAACGGCCTGATGGATTTAAATCTTGAAGAAGAGCTTTATCCGAATTTCCAAAAGTATGGAGATGAAGTGGGCTTGGACTGTACAAGGCGCCTTTCCCTTTACTTAAAGAAGGATGCTGGTGACAAAAATAATTTTTACTCTAAGAGCATGCGCATTGCTTTAAAAAGAAATGCTGGCTCTGACATGGCCTACGACGAAGATTTTCTTAAACTGATGTACCCTGACGCTTTTAAAACATACATAGATTCGTCATGTAAAAAATATAAGGTTCCTAACTATCTTATTTTTGCCCTGACCAGAAGCGAAAGTTATTTTGAAACAGAGGTGTCTTCTTCTGCTGGTGCAAAGGGACTGACACAAATTATGCAGTCAACCGCAGATGATATTGCAAAAAAATTGCACTACGCTGAATACGATTTAGGCGATCCGAAAACAAATATAGAATTTGGAACTTACTATTTTAGCACTTTGTTAAACCGTTTTGATTCTTCTGTAATTTTGTCTTTGTTTGGTTACAACGCTGGCCCTGGCAGGATTAACAGCTGGTTAGAAAATACACAAACTGAATTTGGTAGGTCAAAAATTGCAAATGATATTTTTTTGGAAAGCATTCCTTATTCTGAAACCAGGGATTATGGCCGTAAGGTTTTGACCGCTGCCTGCATGTACGCAAAACTTTACCAGGGACAGTCTTTTTCTGAAACGGTAAAATTTATTCTGGGACAAAACGAAAACAAGTGACATGGTAGCTGAAAAAATATTTGTATGTAAAAAAAACATAGCCCGCCGTGTAGCCATGCCGAAGGCAGTCCGAAACCTTTAGGTTGAGGACCGCGCGCAGCAAGTGGCGGAAGGGCGGTTAAAGGCAGGAAGTATGCTGCAAAAAAATAAAAAGAAAATTTTTGATTCTTGAATTAAAGGGGAAATTTTTGTATTTTGTTTTTGCAAGGAGTTTTTATGGCAGACCAAACAATTGAAGGAAAAGTTAAAGAGGCGCTTGAGCAGTTCAGGCCTATGCTGATGGCGGATGGTGGCGATATGGAATTTATAAATATTGATTCTTCGAATAATGTGCACATTCGTTTGACGGGTGCCTGCGGTACTTGTCCAATTTCAGTGATGACTTTGAAAATGGGAATTGAAAGATTTTTAAAAGAAACTTGCCCTGAAGTAAATGAAGTGATTCAGGAAGAATAAATTTTTTATTTGTAAAATTTTAGTTGAAGGAAAAAATAAATGCTTTGCGAAAAAGATAAAGTTGTTTCAATAAATTATATTTTAAAAGGCGATGACGGTGCCGTAATTGATTCGAGTGAAGGAAAGGGAAAACTGGAATACCTTCACGGTCACAATTATCTTTTGCCTAAACTGGAAGAAATGATTACTGGCAAAAATCCTGGTGATAAATTTTCTGCTGTTCTTGAAGCGAAGGATGCTTACGGTGAATATAATCCGGAACTTGTTTTTGATGTGCCTCTTTCTAATTTTGATACTTCTGTGCCTATGCAAGTTGGTATGGCTTTTCAGGCGATGACAGAAAATGGAATCAGCATTGTTTATGTTAAAGAAATAAAAGGTGATTCTGTGACGGTTGATGCCAATCACGATCTGGCTGGAAAAAGGCTGCACTTTGAAATTGAAATTGATAGTGTGCGCGATGCGACTGAAGATGAAATTAAAAGTGGAATGGCAGGGGGCTCTTCTTGTGGCGGCTGCGGTGGCTGCGGCGGTGACTGCGGGGGAGATTGTTCCTGCGGCGGTGAATGTGATGGAAACTGTGACGGCGGCTGCGGTGGTGGCTGTGGCGGATGTAAATAATTTTTTTTTGATGTGACAAGTGAAGGCTGTGCTTTAAAATTTTTTTTTAGAGCATGGCCTTTTTGTTTTTATTACTTCAGTTGGATTGAATGGCAGAAAGAATGTAGGCGCAGTTTTTTTTAGGCGATTCGCTTGTCATTTGTACTGTGACGTCTGCAAGTTCCTGGTAGATTTGATTTCTTTCTGTGTAGAATGTGTGAAAAATTTCTTGAACATCCTTTTTTGTCTGGGGATTTTTTTTTGCTATGTAGGCTGGAAGATTTGTAAGTTTACCTTGCGAATCAAATTTTGCTTCTTTTAAAATTCTTGAGGAGGCAATTTTTTCTTGGGTTTTTAAAAAGACAAAAGTACAGGAG
>CAVCWN010000158.1:0-2849 GCA_963605975.1 Desulfovibrionaceae bacterium
ACAAGCACGAATGTGCGCCGTTTCTAGCAAGGCTGAAAGGGCCGTTTAACAAAAGACGGTATGCTTCAAAAAAAAATAAAAAAGTCCCTCCGGGGGGAAGGACTTTGGGGCGTGAAAAACTAGGCCCAGAGCAACCAGAGGACTAGGGCTGAAATGCCGGTGGTCAGGAAGGTGAATGGGACGCCGATTTTCAACCAGCCGGAAAATTTTATTGGGTAGCCTTCTTTTTTGAGGATGCCCATTGAAACTACGTTTGCGCTGGCGCCGTATGGGGTTAAGTTGCCGCCTAAGCAGCTGCCGATCAAGAGTGCAAACATAAAGAGGCTGCGGTTAACGCCCATTGTCAAGGCCATTGAATCTGCGACTGGCAGCATGGCGATTATGTATGGCACGTTGTCTATGAAGCCTGAAATGATGATGGAAACAAAAAGGATGATTGTGAATCCTAAAAGTTCACTGCCGTTTGTAAGGCCGGCCAGGAAGTGGGCAAAGTCTTCCAAAAGTCCGACTGCCTGTATTGCGGCGATAACAATAAAAATGCCTATCAGGAAAAATATTGTTTCCCAGTCTAATTCTTTTATAAGGTTCCATGTTTCTTTTTTGGATTTTTTTTGATTTACCAGATACCAGATGATTCCGCAAATGCCTAAGAAGAAGACATAGCCGCCGCTTAAGAAATTGATTTCTACAGGAATGAATGAAATGCCTGCTAAACCAAAAATCATCAAGAGTAAAAGAATGAATGGGAAGTAGGAAACGACCGGAGTTTTTTCTGCCTGAATTTTATTTTTATTGTTTTTGGCAAAGAAAAAGTAAAAGAAAATACAGCCTGCTATGAGTCCGCTTTGTACTATAAAGAATACTGAAAGGCGGCCTTCGTGAATGAAAAAGTCGTTAAAGTTGTATCCGGCGTAACTTGCAAAAATCATTGACGGAGGGTCACCTACCAAAGTGGCTGTTCCTTCAAGGTTTGACATTACGGCAAGGCCTATCATAAAAAGTGTGGGGTTGCATTTGATTTTTTTGCAGAGGGCAAGGGCGATTGGGGCCATTACCAGAACAGTTGCAACGTTTTCTACAAAGATGGAAATGATTCCTGTCATGCAGAGAATTAAAACCATTGCTAATCCTGTTCCCGGGCTGACTTCTATGATTTTGTCTGCTATTCTTGCAGGAACTTTTGAATAAATAAAAAGAGAAGCGATTATCATACTGCCCAGGTAAATGAGCAAAACATTCCAGTTAACGGCCTGGGTGAATGCGTATACGGGAGAAGCCATGGCGCCTTCCATGCCTTCAACTTTGAAAATGGCACCTGGAAAAATCATTCCTAAAATCAAAACTATTAAAGCGGCTATTGAAGAAAACCAGACTTTTTTGTTTTGGAAAAGGATGATAAAAAGATACATGACAACTGCCAAGCCTAAAATAATCCAGCGGATGTTGTTTTGAAAAAACATAAGTTCTCCTAAAAAGGCAAAAATATTTTCTTAAAGAAAGACCCTTAATGATTTCATATTAGTGACAGTAGAAAAAAAAGTCTATGAAAAGCGAATGTAAAAATATTTTTTTAGAGAGGCTCCATTAAGAAAAATATCTGGCAGTTAGGGCGTCTGACAGGGCTTGGGCTTTGCGGAATGTCTGGAAAATGACTGGCAAAATCAGTGACAAAAGCAAGGTGATTTTTTTGAAGCCCCGAACTTTGGAAAATGCGCCACGGACAATTTGCGTTTTTATAATAGAAGACATTTCTTCTAAAAGGAGGGGAACAAAACGGAAAATAATTCCTACGACTAAAACAAAATAGTGGACTGGAATTTTTATGGCGGCCAGGGGTTTTAAAAAGTCTGACAGACCGTCTAAAACTTCGCGCTCGCTGCTTGTGAAAATGTATGTTCCAATTGTGAAAATAATGGCAAAGGCACGGATAAATGTTTTTGCTAAGATTTCAAGTTTGTATGTAGAAATAGAAAACCACTTCCATTCGTACAAAATTTTTCCTCCGCTGGATGGGAAAAATACAAATTCAAAAATCATAAAAATTAAAATCCATGGCAAAAGATTTTTTACCGCAGTCAAAGGCTTTTTTAGTGGATAGCGGGAAAGAATTGCATACAAAAGCGTAAGACCAAAAAGACAGGCGCATGCAGGCAAAGTTTGCAGGGCAAGGGACGAAATAAAAAGCGCAAGGAATAAAATGAATTTAAAAAGGGCCGGCAACTTTGAAACAGGGCTTTGCGGAATTTTGTGGGGCGCCATGAATGCAAAAGATGTGGTGCGTATACTTTTTAGGATTTTGGCATTGGGGATGAAAGGGATGTTCTGTAAAGTAGTGTTTGTTTCGGAAAGAGGGGAGCTGTTTTGTGAACTAGCACTTGTTTCGTAAACCAGGGCGCCACTGTTCTGTGAACCAACATTTGTTTCGTAAACAGCCGCGCCACTGTTCTGTGAACTAGCACTTGTTTCGTAAACATGGGCGCTGTTCTGTGAACCAACACTTCTTTCGTAAACAGCCGACCCCTTCTCCAAACCGACACTTCTTTCGTAAACAGGCGCGCCACTGTTCTGTGAACCAACACTTGTTTCGTAAACCGGGGCGCTGTTCTGTGACCCAACATTTGTTTCGTTAACCAGGGCGCTGTTCTGTGAACCAGCATTTCTTTCGTAAACAGCCCCGCTCTTCTCCAAACCAACACTTCTTTCGTAAACAGCCGCGCCACTGTTCTGTGAACCAGCATTTCTTTCGTAAACCAGGGCGCTGTTCTGTGAAGTGGCATCTCTTTCGTAAACAGCCCCGCTCTTCTCCAAACCAACATTTGTTTCGTAAACCAGGGCGCCACTGTTCTGTG
>CAVCWN010000159.1:0-5173 GCA_963605975.1 Desulfovibrionaceae bacterium
TCGAATTTTAAGTCTTTGAAATACAAAGACTTAAAATGTTGCTTTTTCAAAGTTGTCTCTAAAAATTGCAATTTTTAAAGCCTCCCTTAAAAAAAACAATTTCTATGCCCCATATTCATTTCTATTCAAAAACAACCTAGCCGGCCGTGTAGTGGTTTGCCGAAGGCAAAGTGCGAAGCACCGAGGCGACAGCCGAGCCACGAAAGGGCCGTTTAACAAAAGGCGGTATGCTTCAAAAAAAAAATAAAAAAACGCCCCCGCTGCGAAGGGGTTACTTTATCGCAGACGAGGGCTATATTTTCACGGACTTGCCGCAAAAATCTTTTTGAATTTTAATGGGCCGGACTTACGAATGCAGCATTTCTTTCGTAAACACTCACACCATTCGTAAAGCAGAACCTACTCATCCCCATTTTGCAAAGCATCGTAGCCAGATTCGCCGGTGCGAACCTTTACAACGTTTTCTACTGGGTAAACGAAAATTTTTCCGTCACCTATGTGGCCTGTGTAAAGTGCCTTCTTTGCTGATTCGATTACTGTTTCTACCGGGACTTTTGCTACAACGATTTCAACTTTAATCTTTGGCAAAAGGTTCATGCTTACAGGGGCACCACGGTAGTACTCGCTTGCACCTTTTTGAATTCCACAGCCCATAACATTTATGACTGTCATTCCTGTTACGCCAATTGCATTCATTGCGGCTTTAAGGCTGTCAAACTTTGTCTGCCTTGTGATGATTACAACTTTGTGGGCAGGACTGTTCACAGAAGGACTTGCTGTTACCGGAACCACAACAGGAACTGCCTGGTCAAGGCTTACGCCAATTTCTTTAGCTTCATCCAATTCTTCTTTTGTGTATGTCATGCTGAATCCGGCATAGCTTGAAGCAAGTCCGTGTTCCAGTTTGTCCAGACCAAGTACTTCTTCTTCCTTAGAAACGCGAAGTCCTACAGTCTTTTTCAAAATCCAGAAGGTCAAAAGAATTGTTACAATTGTCCAGCTGGCGGTTATACCCATACCCCCTAACTGTTTACCCAATTGAGTTAATCCTCCGCCATAGAAAAGTCCTTCTTTAATTCCAGCAAGGGCAAAGCCAGGAGCAGTCTTTGTTGCAAAAAGTCCAACTGCAATTGTTCCCCAGACACCATTAAACATGTGGACGGCAACAGCACCTACAGGGTCATCAACATGAACTACATGATCCAAAAACCATACTCCAAAAATTACCAGTAAGCCTGCTACCACGCCAATCGCTGCAGCACCGGCACAATCTGTTACATCGCAGGAAGCGGTTATGGCAACAAGTCCTGCAAGGGAAGCGTTAAGGCACATGGAAACATCTGGCTTACCATAGCGAATCCATGTAAAAATCATTGCAGTAACAGTTGCAACAGCCGGAGAAACTGTTGTTGTTAAAAAGATTGAACCTAAGGTAGAAAGGTCTGTTGCTGCAGCACCGTTGAATCCGTACCAGCCTAACCAAAGAATGAATACCCCCAGGGCACCCATGGCAATGTTGGATCCAGGGAAACCGTTTACCTTTACAACTTTACCCTTAGAATCTTTTTCGAATTTTCCCAGGCGAGGTCCCAGCATTGCAGCTCCTACGAAGGCACAAATTCCACCTACCATGTGAATGCAGTTTGAACCGGCATAATCGTGGAAGCCCCACTGACTCAGAAAACCGCCACCCCATGTCCAGTGTGCTTCAATAGGATAAATCAAGCCGGAAATAATTGCTGAATACAGACAGTATGTTAAAAACTTCGTACGTTCTGCCATTGCACCAGAAACAATTGTTGCCGTTGTTGCACAGAACATCAGGTTAAATACAAATCCTGAATAGTCAAAAGAAGCATACTGTGAAAAAGCTTTAAAGTTCGCCTTTCCCACAAAAGCCCAAATACCCTTACTTACTTCACCAGTAACAGGATCTGTGTAAGTCAGCATCAGTGAAGCACCAATGATAAACCACATCACTGTTCCAATACAGAAGTCCATAAGGTTTTTCATGATGATATTACCTGTGTTTTTTGCACGGGTAAAACCAGCTTCAACCATGGCAAAGCCTGCCTGCATCCAAAAGACAAATGCTGCTCCAATGAGGAACCATATTCCCCAAAGGTTGCCAGAAAGGGATGAAATCATTTCGCTCATTTCCATACGCTACTCCTTACCTTTAAAATTTTTCTAAACAAAAAAAGCGCGCACCACTTCCCCAAAAAAGAGGAAATGATGCACGCCCTTGTGCCAGTTTTTTTTACTCTGATTTTTCAGAGTTTTTAAGATTTCCAGCCTGCCATTTTTTTAACAGGTTGATTTTTTAACAGACTGATTTTTTTACAAAAGGGTATCTCTAAAAATTGCAATTTTTAGAGGCTCCCAAAACAAAAAAATCAAACGCGGAACAAAAGATCTTCATAGCAAGGATAAGGTTTATATTCCTCACCCAAAAGCGGTTCAATTTGATCAGCGATTGCCCTTGTTTCTGCCATTGCAGGAATTACGGAATCCACATAAGCCCTTGCAACAGCCATAACATCTTCCTTATCTTTTGCAGCCAGATGTTTTGAAGAAAGTTCCTGGGCCCTTACAGCCAGTTCATTTGCCAAACCATCCAGTTTTGAAAGAGTGTCCAGTTCAGCACTAGCCTTTGCAGAAGGAAGAACAGCCTTCAAATCACAAACAGTTTTTGAAAGACTTGCAATGTACTTGTATGTAGCAGGAAGAATATCCTTACTAATCATTTCAAGCATAGTTTCAACTTCAATATTCAAAAGTTGGGCATATTTTTCCAGTTTGATTTCGTAATGGCTTTCCATTTCTTCTTTTGAATAAACGCCCATCTCTGTGTAAAGTTTTACGTTCTTTGCATCCATGTAGTGGCTTACAGCATCCGGCAAAGTCTTCAAGTTTAAAAGACCCCGCTTAGCAGATTCCACTTGCCATGATTCATCATAGCCGTTTCCATTAAATACAATTCTCCAGTGAGCCTTTACTTCACGATGAATGAGTGTGTTCAAAGCTTCTTCAAAATTCGAAGCAGCTTCCAACTCATCAGCAAAGCCTTTCAAAGTGTAAGCAACAATTGCATTCAAAGCCGTGTTAGGACCAGCCAAAGAAAGACTTGAACCAACAGACCGGAATTCAAATTTGTTACCAGTAAAAGCAAAAGGCGAAGTTCTGTTACGGTCAGTTGAATCCTTTGGAATTGGAGGCAAAACATCAACACCAATCGTCATCTTGGATTTTGAACCGCCGGCATAAGGCTTACCTTCAACAATCGAAGAAAGCACCTTGTAAAGTTCATCACCAAGGTAAACAGAAATAATTCCTGGAGGAGCCTCGTTTGCGCCCAAGCGGTGATCGTTTCCGGCAGAAGCAACAGAAATGCGCAGTAAATCCTGGTTTTCATCAACAGACTTAAGAATAGCTGTCAGGAACAAAAGGAACTGGGCATTCGATTCAGGAGTCTTTCCTGGTTCCAAAAGGTTTTCACCATCACTAGTACTCATTGACCAGTTGTTGTGCTTACCAGAACCATTCAAACCCGCAAAAGGCTTTTCGTGCAAAAGACATTCAAGACCATGCCTCTTGGCAACCTTCCTCATCACTTCCATAGTCAGCTGGTTTTGATCAACCGCAATATTTGTAGTAGAAAAAACAGGAGCCATTTCGTGCTGGGCCGGAGCAACCTCGTTGTGCTCAGTCTTAGAATAAACCCCGTACTTCCACAAAGTCTCATTCAAATCTTCCATATATTTTACAATTCTAGGATTCAAAGCTGCAAAATACTGGTCATCCATTTCCTGACCCTTAGAAGGCTTTGCACCAAAAAGAGTGCGGCCGGTAAGGCGAAGATCCTTTCTTTGTGCCCACAAATCGTGATCCACAATAAAATATTCCTGCTCAGCACCAACAGTCGTTGCCACATGAGCTACATCCTTTCCAAAAAGTTTTAAGATACGCTTAGACTGTTTGTCCAGAGCTTCCATTGAACGAAGCAGAGGAGTTTTTTTATCCAGAGCTTCACCAGTGTAAGAACAAAAAGCCGTTGGAATACAAAGGGTATGCTCCTTTATAAAAGGATAAGAAGTCGGATCCCAAACAGTATAACCGCGGGCCTCAAAAGTTGCCCTGTGACCGCCGGAAGGAAAAGAAGAAGCATCAGGTTCACCCTTTACCAGTTCCTTTCCGCTAAAAGACATAATCACCGAACCATCATCCTGGGGAGTAATAAAAGAATCATGTTTTTCAGCCGTAATTCCAGTCAAAGGCTGGAACCAGTGAGCGTAGTGAGTCGCCCCCTTTTCAATAGCCCATTCCTTCATCGCATGTGCGACAACATTCGCAACATCCAGTTCAAGAGGAGCCCCCGAATCAAGAGTCTTCTTTAAAGCCTTAAAAGTTTCTTTCGGAAGACGTTCCTGCATCACAGTCTGGTTAAAAACCATGCTTCCAAAAAACTCCGGTACATTTGCCGTCATTGCTGCCATATGCAACCCCCTGTAATTTTGATAAAAAAAATGGCGATGTGAAAATCTTCTCGCAAAGAAAAAGTTTTTCACATCGCCATTGATGTATGCACCTAAACTAGCACTCTTAAAAAAAAAGGTCAAGCGAATTTAATTTTTTTTTGAAGCATACCTGCTTTTGTCAAACGCGCTGTCCATGACTACGCTATCGCTCCGGTGCTCAGCTTCGCTTCGCACGCACTTCGTGCTCATTCCCATCGCGGCTAGGCTGCTTTTGAAAACTGGAAAATGATTTTGCAAAAAAACAAACAAAATAGACTGGTTTAAAATTCGCTAAAATGCACTCCCGTCGGGAAGGTGTCCCACTGCTCCGGTGGAGCTTTCGCTTCACTGTCGCAGTGTGCCAGAACCCCGACTCCGTGCATTTTAGCAGTGTTTTTAAAATAGACTTTACTGTTCTTGTTACGAAAAAAATTTGTCTTTTTTCAAAATCTGCATATTCCAGCAATTTTTCTTGTAACGTGCTGCTTTACGAAAGCTACGACCTCGTTTCGTGCTAGAATTGCTTTGCAATTCTAGCGGTCGGTTTAAATAACGCGCCCTCCATGGCGCAACTGCTTTACGAAAGCAATAGTTCTTTTCGAAAGCAGCCTAGCCGGCCGTATGATGAGCGACGGCGAAGCCGGAAAAACTCGCGA
>CAVCWN010000160.1:0-7218 GCA_963605975.1 Desulfovibrionaceae bacterium
TTCTAAAGACGGAAGATGGGGCCTGCTTTACGAAAGAAGTGTTTCGTTTTAAAAGGGTCATGGCTTTACGAAAGGCGTGTCTCTTTCCAGACTGGGCCCTGTTTACGAAACAGGTGCCTCTTTCCAAAACAGAAGCTGCTTTACGAAAGGCGCATCTCTTTCTAGACTGGGCCCTGTTTACGAAAGAGGTGTCGCTTTTCAAAAGAAACACTGTTTTACGAAAAAGGCTTTTCTAAAGACGGAAGATGGGGCCTGCTTTACGAAAGAAGTGTTTCGTTTTAAAAGAGGCATGGCTTTACGAAAGGCGTGTCTCTTTCCAGACTGGGCCCTGTTTACGAAAGAGGTGCCTCTTTCCAAAACAGGCGCTGCTTTACGAAACCACACCCCTTTCCAAAACAGCCCCTGCTTTACGAAACCAACACCACTTCTCAAAACAACGGTTCCTTCTCAAAATAAAATCCTAATTCCCTATTGACATAATAGGTTTATAGTTCTATATTTTGCTCATGAAGGGAGCAAACTTAAGCATAAGGAGTTTTATATGGCAAAGATTTATTCATCAGCGGAAGAACTTATTGGACACACCCCTCTTCTTGAACTGAAGGGCATTGAAAAGGAATTTAATCTTGCAGCAAAGATTGTTGCAAAACTTGAATATTTTAATCCGGCCGGCAGCGTAAAAGATCGTGTTGCAAAGGCCATGCTGGATGACGCAGAAGCTTCCGGCCTTTTAAAACCCGGTGCTACAGTCATTGAACCAACTTCCGGTAACACAGGAATTGGACTTGCCAGCGTTGGTACCACCCGCGGCTACAAAGTAATTATTGTCATGCCGGAAACCATGTCTGTTGAACGCCGTCAGATTATAAAAGCCTATGGAGCAGAAATAGTTTTGACAGACGGTTCAAAAGGAATGAAAGGCGCCATAGAAAAGGCTGACCAGCTGGCAAAAGAAATACCAGGTTCCTTTGTGGCAGGACAGTTTGTAAATCCGGCCAACCCAAAGGCCCATTACCAGTCTACAGGCCCGGAAATCTGGCAGGACACAGACGGCAAAGTAGACTATTTTGTTGCCGGAGTTGGTACCGGTGGCACACTCAGCGGAGTTGGAAAATATCTTAAAGAAAAAAATCCAGCCGTAAAGATTATTGCCATGGAACCTGCCACATCTGCAGTCCTTTCTACAGGCAAGGCTGGTGCCCACAAAATTCAGGGAATTGGTGCCGGTTTTGTGCCAGACGTTTTGGACACAAAAATTTATGACGAAATCCTTACCGTAGAAAATGAAAAAGCATTTGAAATTGGAAAGCTTATTGGCCGTAAGGAAGGAGTGCTTGTAGGCATTTCTTCAGGCGCAGCGCTGGCAGCAGCAATCGAAGTGGCAAAGCGGCCGGAAGCCAGCGGTAAGACAATCGTTGTTTTGTTCCCGGACACAGGCGACCGCTACCTTTCAACCCCACTTTTCCAGGATTAGTTTTTGGGAAGGGGAAGTCTCCCCTTGCGGCCGCACTTCGTTGCGTCCTATCCTCTCTCCTAGGGGCTCCGCCCCTAAGACCCCGGTTTTTAAAAAGGGCAGACTCTTTTGTTAAAGAAATTTTCTTAAAAAAAAGTGTAAAAAAAATCCCCCGCTAATTTTTTTTAGCAGGGGATTATTGTTTTAAAGGGTATGCTTATTCAACAGTTGCTGTTACGTAAACATCCTTTACGCCATCAGCTGCTTTTACGACAAGGCCATTTACGCTTGCGTCTTTAGCTTCAAGTTTTACCGAACCCGTGTTATTTTTGTTTTCAACAGTGATGTGGTAAGTTACACCGCGGAAAATACGTGTAAGTTCTGCATGCTTTACGTGAGAAGGCAGGCGTGGTTCAATTTCAAGACCGGCGTGCTGTGGACGCAAACCGCAGATGTACTGGCTGAGTGCTACAAAGTTCCAAGCAGCAGTTCCTGTCAACCAAGAGTTCTTTGCTTCACCTTCGCGGCGAGCCTCTTTACCGGCAACCATCTGGCTGTAAACGTAAGGTTCTGTGCGGTGAATGTCTGACCATTTTTCTTCAACCCAGGCTGGAGCAATTTTTGTGTAGTGTTCCCAAGCGTCTTCTGGGCGACCGTTTACAACTTCACCAATTATTACCCAAGGATTGTTGTGGCAGAAAATACCGCCGTTTTCTTTGTATCCAGGTGGATAAGAAGAAACCTCACCCAGTTCAACATGGTAATTCTGGTAAGCAGGATAAAGAATTACAATTCCATATTTTGAATCAAGATATTTTTTTACGCTGTCCAAAGATTTTTCAGGGTAGCCCTTGTCTTTACCGATTTTTGCCATAGTACCAAAGCCCTGGCTTTCAATAAAGATTTTTCCGTCCTGACATTCGTGTGAACCAATTTTGTGACCAAAATCATCATAAGCACGAACATACCATTCTCCGTCCCAACCAGCAGTACAGATTGCTTCTTCCATTTTTTTGCAAAGTTCTTCTGCACGTTTTGCTTCAGCTTCATCACCCATCAAACGGCACATCTGAACGTAATCAGGAGTTACAAAAACAAACATCTGGGCAATCATTACCGATTCAGCATTTTTTCCGTCCTTGTTTGTAGAAGTCTGGAAAGAATCGTTTGGATTTGTAGAGAAACAGTTGAGGTTCAAACAGTCATTCCAGTCTGCACGACCAATAAGAGGAAGTCCGTGTGGACCCATGTGATTTGGAATGTAGTTGTAAGAACGGCGCAAATGTTCAAACATTGTTGCCTTGTTTGTTTCAGAATTGTCAAAAGGAACATCGATTGTAAGGAAGTCCTTGTCGCCTGTTTCGCGGATGTAGTTGCCAACACCCAAAACCAACCAAAGCGGGTCATCGTTGAAGTTAGAACCAATGTCTGCGTTTCCGCGTTTGGTCAAAGGCTGGAACTGGTGATAAGCCGAACCGTCTTCAAACTGAGTTGCTGCAACATCGTAAAGGCGTTCGCGGATTCTGGAAGCTGGCAACTGGTGAGCAGCACCAAGCATATCCTGAGAAGTATCGCGGAAGCCCAAACCACGGCCAATTCCTGATTCAAAGTAAGAAGCAGAGCGGGCAAAGTTGTAAGTAACAACACACTGGTACTGATTCCAAACAGCCATACGGTCAAGTTTTTCGTCCCCAGTTTTAATTACAAAGTGTGAAAGTGTTTCGTCCCAGAAAGAACGAAGGTCAGAGAGTGCCTTTTCTACTTTTTCTTTTGAGTCAAACTTTTTCTGCAGGGCATAAGCCTTTTCCTTGTTGATTACGCCAGAAGCAGTGTTTGTGCGCAAAAGTCCTGCGTCCAAAGCTGCTTTTTTGTCTGCGTCTGAAAGGAATTTTTTGTCATCTTCGTTTTCGATGTAGCCCAAAACAAAGATAAATGTTTTTTCTTCGCCCTTTTTAAGTTCGAAGTTTAAGCGGTGAGAAGCGATTGGTGACCAGCCGTCTGCAACTGAATTTCCAGATTTTCCTTCTACAACTGTTTTTGGAGCAGAAATTGGATTGTAAAGTCCCAGGAAAGTTTCACGGTCTGTGTCAAAGCCGTCAATTTTCTGGTTGCACCAGTAGAATGTAAAGTGATTGCGGCGTTCACGATATTCAGTTTTGTGGTAAATTGCCGAACCTTCAATTTCTACTTCGCCTGTAGAAAAGTTACGCTGGAAGTTCTGGCAGTCGTCAGAAGCGTTGTAAAGACACCATTCAACAAATGAAACCAAAGAAATCTTTTTTGTTTCCTTGCCTTCGTTTTTGAGGGTAATCATTTCAACTTCGCAGTTTTCACCGTTAGGGACAAAGTAAAGTGTCTGGGCACTTAAATTATTTTTTGAAGAAATGAACTTTGAGTAGCCAAAACCGTGGTGACATTCGTATGTGTCAAGCGGTGTTTGTGAAGGCTGCCAGCCTGGGTTCCAGATGGTGTCTCCGTCTTTAATAAAGAAGTAGTGGCCGTTGTTGTCCAGCGGCATGTCGTTGTAGCGGTAACGTGTTAAACGGCGAAGGCGGGCGTCTGTGTAAAATGAATAGCCGCCGCTTGTGTTTGAAATGAGTGAAAAGAATTTTTCACTTCCCAGGTAGTTGATCCAAGGGTATGGTGTTTTTGGATTTGTGATTACGTATTCACGATTTTGATCATCAAAGTGACCGAACTTCATATTTTCCTCCAGTTCAGTTTATGTGAATGGTTGCTAAAAATCTGTGGGGATTTTTTTAGTTGCCCTTAAGAATTGTGATTTTTAAAAGCTCCTTTAACAACTGCCATATAGTAACACAAGAGGGCGCCAACTGTAAAGAAAGGCTTTGAATATTAAAAAAAATTAGAGTGAATGTTAGAAATTTTGAATGTAAAAAAAAAGAAAGAAGAAAAAAAACTGGTGCTTCTTTATAGTAGGATTTTGCATTTTAAAAAAGCACGCAAGAAGCCTGGACCAGTTTTTTGCGCCAGCAAAAAAGGCGAAGACCGAGCGTTAGCGGGCTGGGGAAGGCTTCTTTGAAGGTCACGCTTTGCCAAAAAAAATCTATTGAAAATTCCGGCCCCTTTGTGATAGTTTTACTTATGCAAGTAGCAATTTTTTTGGGATCTAAATCTGATTCGGAAACGGTAAAAAAGGCCGCTGATGTCCTTAGGGAATTTGGCGTGGAATTTAAGTCTTATGTTTTGTCTGCTCACAGGGCGGGCGATTTGCTGGTAAAAACGATTGGCCAGGTTGAGGCGGAAGGCGCCAAGGTGATTATTGCGGCTGCTGGTTTGAGTGCGGCTTTGCCTGGTGTGATTGCCAGCCGTACTGTTTTGCCTGTGATTGGTCTGCCTCTTGAATGTGTGACTCCTGGTAAGTCGAACGGGTTGGCCGGTATGGATGCTCTTCTTTCTATTGTTCAAATGCCTCCGCAAATTCCTGTTGCAACTGTTGGAATTAATTCCAGTAAGAATGCGGCTTACCTGGCTTTGGAAATTCTTGCTTTAAATGACGGCGCTTTAAGGGAAAAACTTTTGGCCTTCAGAAAAAAGATGGTTAGCGATGCCCAGGCTTTGCTGGAAAGTGGTTTTGAACTGTAATTTTTTCTGATTTTCCTGTGTCTTAAATTTTCACTTGATTTGACTTTTTGATTTCTGCTTGTGATTTTTTTTCGTAAAAAAAATTGGGGATTTTAAAATGATGTGTGGCTTTGAAAATAATTCTTTTGAAGAAAATGATTTTTTTGAAGAGGAAGAAGATAAGCTTCGTGACGAATGCGGTGTCATGGGCGTTTTTTTGAATGCGGCTAAAGAAAAGCTTGCTGAAGAAGCGGATGAAAAAAATCACACTGCATATTCAACTGAAGATTTTAATGCTGCCACAAAGTGCTACTACGGTTTGTATGCTTTGCAGCATCGCGGCCAGGACAGTGCGGGAATTGCGGTTTCCAATGGAAATGAAATTTTTTTGCACAAGGGAATGGGGCCGGTTTCTGATGTTTTTACAAAAGAAAATCTGCTGAATTTAAAAGGTCACATTGCCTGCGGTCATGTGCGTTATGCTACGGCGGGTTCTTCTTCTATTGAAAATGCCCAGCCTCTTTTTCAAAAGACAAAGCTTGGGGGAATTGCCCTTGCCCACAACGGCCAGCTGGTAAATTACGAGCAGCTGCACGAAATGCTAGAAGATGGTGGCAGCACTTTTTCTTCAACAAGTGATACTGAAGTAATCGTAAAGCTGATTGCAAAATCTTACAAAAAGGGGCTGGAACGCGCTTTGACGGACACAATCCAAATGATAAAGGGGTCTTTTGCTTTGGTTGTGATGACGGAAAAGGTTTTGATTGGGGCCCGCGATCCTAATGGAATAAGGCCCTTGTGTCTGGGTAAGGTGGAAGGCGGCTGGGTGCTTGCAAGCGAGTCATGTGCTATTGATGCGGTGAATGGAACTTTTGTGCGTGACATTGAACCTGGCGAAATTGTGATTATAAATGAAGAAGGCGTTTTGTCTTTTGCGTTTGGGGAACATACTTCTAAGCGGACATGTATTTTTGAGTATGTATATTTTGCCCGCCCTGACAGTGAAGTGGATGGCATTCCTGTAAGTCTGGCCCGTGAAAAAATGGGTGAGTGTCTGGCCAGGGAGGGGGCAGTAGATGCAGATCTTGTTATAGGGGTGCCGGATTCTGGAATTAGTGCGGCCCAGGGGTACTCGAGGGCTTCTGGCATTCCTTACGCCAGCGGTATTATAAAAAATAAATATATCGGCAGAACTTTTATTGCTCCCACCCAGCGTGAAAGGGAAAATATGGTTTTTGTAAAACTGAATGCGGTAAAGTCTCTGGTGGCAGGAAAGCGGGTAGTTGTAATTGATGATTCCATTGTGCGCGGTACTACTAGCCGCCGCCTTGTTCAGATTTTGCGCAGGGCTGGTGCCAAAGAAGTGCACTTTAGGATTTCTTCTCCGCCGGTAAAGTTTCCATGTTACTTTGGCATTAATACTCCCACAAGAAATGAATTGATTTCTAATTCCCACAACGAAAAAGAAATTTGCCAGGAAATTGGGGCTGATTCTTTAGTCTTTATTTCTGCCCAGGGAATGATGGATGCATGCCGCCAGTGCAATCCGGAAAAGTATGGTTTTTGCAAGGGCTGTTTCACCGGCGAATATCCTCTTTCTGTGCCGGGTGAATTGAATGGCAAAAAAATGATTTGATGGCAGAAGATGTGAAATCACATTAAGATGCGGCAATCACATGCAATCACGTATGGAAGATTTTTGATGGATGATATTGGTGAAATAAAAGAATTTGCTAAAGAAAATGATGTGCCTATTGTGCAGGACGGCGGCCTGGAATTTATTCTTAACTACATAAGGGAACACTGTTACGTAAAGCGCATTTTGGAAATAGGTACGGCTATTGGTTATTCCGCTATAGAATTTGCCAGTGTAAGAAATGACATTTTTATAGATACCATTGAAATTGACATTGAGCGTTACCAGCAGGCTGTTAAAAATATCCATGATGAAAATTTGATGGACCGCATAACTGTCTATCTGGGTAACGCTTTGGATTTTGATTTTAAAGACCGCCAGTTTGATTTGATTTTTATTGATGCGGCAAAGTCCCAGTATATAAATTATTTTGAACATTTTAAAAACAATTTGTCTGAAAAGGGAGTTTTTATTTCTGACAATTTATTTTTTCATGGTTTTGTAAATGATTTAACTTTGACCCACAATTACAGCACTGTTAAAC
>CAVCWN010000161.1:0-6951 GCA_963605975.1 Desulfovibrionaceae bacterium
CGGTTTTGAGGACATGCGCTGCTTTTGCAAACAAGTGGCGGTTTTGAGGACAGGTGCTGCTTTCGTAAACAGGTGGCGCGTCTGTGGACGACAGGTATTGCTTTCGTAAACATGCGCTGCTTTCGTAAACATGCGCTGCTTTCGTAAACAAGCACTGCTTTCGTAACCACCCCGAATGAAAAATCATTCTGTTTGTAAAAGGCCTTAGAGGCAGGGCTTATGGGAAAAGAGAAAAAAAAGAAACTAAGATTAAAAAATAAATTCGTACGTAAATTTATTTACAGTAAACTTTTTTTTGTAGCCTTTATGGTTTTTGTCCAGCTGGCATTCTATGTGCTGCTTTTCTTGAAGATTGCCGGTTCTGGAAAATACATGGCAGTGGCCAGCGTGGCCTTGAGTCTTGTTTTTATGGTTTACATTGTGAATTCAAAGGGTAAAAACGAATTCAAGATGGTGTGGATGCTGCCTGTTTTAATTTTTCCGGCTTTTGGGATTTTTTTGTATTTGATTTGTCACAAAAATTTGGGAGGCCACAGGCTTTCAAAAAGAATTCACTTTGCAAAAGAAGAGTCAAAAGTTTTTTTGGAAAATTTGAAGGAAGAAAAAAAGGCTCTTAGCGATTACCCCAAAATTGGTGATATTTCAACTTATTTGAAATCCACAGAAAATTATCCTCCTTACTCACAAAATAAAACTACCTATTACCCTAACGGCGAATCCTGGCTGCCGGATATGCTGGCCCAGTTGAAAAAAGCAAAATCTTTTATTTTTCTAGAATATTTTATCATTGATGAAGGTGAAATGTGGCAGGAAATTTTGGAAGTCTTAAAGGCAAAGGCTGCATCAGGCGTAACAGTGCGACTTATTTATGACGGATTTGGTTCTTTGCGCCTGGCAACAAAGTCTTATGTCAGATATTTAAAATCTTTTGGAATTGATACAAGAATTTTTTTACCCCTTATTCCCTTTTTTGATACAGGACAGAATAACCGCGACCACCATAAGATTATGATTGTGGACGGCCAGTGCTGTTTTACCGGTGGAATGAATTTGACTGATGAATATGTGAACATGGATCACCACCGTTTTGACTACTGGAAAGATGCAAACATTTGTATTGAAGGAAGCGGTGTAAGAACTTTTACTGCTCTTTTTTTGCAGACATGGCATTCTATAGACAGAAAGCAAAAGCTGGACAAAGAGGATATTTCTAAATGGATTAACATCCGCTACAAAAAATACGATGCTCCTGGTGCAATAATTCCTTATGCGGACGATGCTTTTAATGAAAACGATCTTGCGGAAAATGTTTACAATTATATTTTGAATAAGGCTCACACTTATGTTCACATAATGACGCCTTATCTTATAATTGATAATACGATGATGAACAATTTGCTTTTTGCCGCAAGACGTGGCGTGGATGTAAGCATAATTTTTCCGGGTCACTACGATCATTTTATAACTTACTGCGTGGGCTACCGCTTTGTAAAACAGCTGATTGAAAATGGAGTGAAAGTTTATTTTTACAATCCAGGTTTTATTCATTCAAAAGTTTTTGTTTCTGACAACAAAAGGGGGACGGTTTCTTCCATTAATTTGGATTACAGAAGTTTTTACCACCATTTTGAATGTGGTGCTTTTCTTTACAAAAGTGAATCTGTGAAAAAAATGGAAGAGGATTTTGAAGAAACAAAAAAGGAATGCACTCTGATTACAATGGAAGTTTATAGAAAACTGCCTTTGGTAAGGAGAATGATTGGCTGGTTGTGTAAGATTGTGGCTCCTCTTTTGTAGGGGGCTGCTTTAGGAAAGAAGTCTTTGTGATGGAAAGGCGTGTTTCGTTACGAAAGAGATGCAAAAGAGGCTGCTGCTTTAGGAAAGAAATGGTTCTATTCAAAAGTAGACTAGCCCGGGTTGGAGCCAGGCTACGACCTCCTGTCGTGTTAGAATTGCATTTGCAATTCTAGCAACTGGTTTCAAGAACGCGACCTCCTGTCGCAGTTTTTTTTATCGACTGCAAAAAATTTAAATATGCAGTTGAGGACCGCGCGCAGCAAGTGGCGGAAGGCCGGTTAACGTCAGGCGGAATGTTTCAAAATAAAATAGAAAATAAAATAGGAGAAAATATGAAGAATTTTTTAAGACGATTTTTTTTTGCTGGCTTTGCATTTTTTGCAGCTGCAAATGTTTTTTCTTACGGCGGAATTATGGCTGGCGACAATGGGTCCAAAATGCAAGTGGCAAAGACTGAATATTTTGACATTTTGTTTACGGAATCTACAAAGGACGATGCGGCCATTCTTTATGCGAATGCGGATAAAATTTATGTGGAACTAGCAGAGATGTATGGCTGGGAATATATTCCATGCAGGGTGCCGGTTGTTTTGACTGCTAATGTGGAACTTTACAATGCCTATTATTCAACTTTTCCTTACAGCCATATTGTTATGTATGTGACCAGCCCTAGTGAAGGTCTTTATGTAAACACGGATTCTTTTTTGGATTGCTTTAGGCACGAGTTGACCCATAATTTTACCTACAACATGAAAAATGGTTTCTGGCGGGTGGTGGATTCTATTTTTGGTGAATATCTTTCTTTTGCTTCTGTGACTGTCAGTCCGGGAATGGCAGAGGGGGCAACTATGACTAGCGAAAGTGCTAATGGTTACGGCAGAATGAATGATGAGTTTTCACACCAGATGGTTCGCCAGGCAAAAATTGAAAACAGCTTTCCGGATTTTAAAGATGTGCAGGGTGCCAGCGATTTTGGAAGGACAGGTGACTATTATTATTTTAACGGGGCTTTTCACAAGTATCTTCAGGAAAAATATGGAATGGAAAAATATGCTGCCTGGTGGTATTCGTGCGTGAATTCTTCTTTGCTGATTGGCGGGGCTTTTAACAGAAATTATGGTCTTTCTATTTCGGATGCATGGGAAAATTTTAAAAAGGAATATTATGTTCCGGATGTAGAAGCAAATCCTGTGGCGGCAGGTCTTACAAAAGATTTCTTTGACAGGGAAACAAAAACTTTTTCAAGGAAAAATAAAAGTTCTGCCCGCTTTGACACTTTGTCTCTTTCAAAAAAGGGACTGACTTTTTTGGATGCTTCTTCAAATTTGTATTTTGTGAAAAGCAGTGAACTTTTAAAAAATCAGCCTAAGGTGGAAAAACTTTTCTATTTAAAAAATATGGAAAAGGCATCGCAGTCTAGTGATGGAAAGTATATTGCTGTTTCTTACTGGGACACTTCTTCTGCCAATTACCGTTCATGCGTAAGTGTTTACAATACTGAAAATAAAAAATGGCTTAGGGTGAATGGCCATGGTTTAAAAGATGGGCAAATTGTAAAAAATGAAAATGATTACTACCTTGTCTGTTTGAAGGTGAAGGGGCAAAATCAAAAAATCAGCATAAGGAAAATTTCGGATTTTGCTTTTGAGAATGAAAAAGAAATTTCTTTTACAAGAAATCAATTGCCTTTTTCTTTTGTGGAAAGTGGTAATGGAAATTTTTCTTTTATTCTTATGGAAAACATGGGCTTTTCTATTTGCAGCGCGAATGTCCGGGGTGAAGTTTTGTCTTCTTACAAGTGCCCTTATTCTATAAGGGGGCTTTCTTATGACAGTCAAAATGAAATTTTTTATTTCGCATACACAAAGAAAAATTCTATGCCGCGCCTTGCAAGTTTTTCTGTGAAGGATAAAACTTTTGCTTTTTCGGATGATGATTTTTCAGGCGGTTTGTGGCAGCCTTATGCTTTTGATTCTTATGTTATTTACAGCGGACACTTTTATAAGGAAGACAGAATTTTTATAAAGGATTTGACAACTTTTTCTTTTGCAGAAAAGAGTCTGGCCGAAGAGAAAAAACTTTTTGAAAAAAGTGGTCGTGACGAAGAAGATGAAAAATGGATAAGGGATTTTGCTAGTGTAGAAAAAAAGGACTTTAACAGGTTTAATTATTTAAAGGGATTTATTTTTCCTATTTCTACCTTGCAGTCTTACACTTATGACAGTGACCATGCTAATGCTTCGACTTATACTATGCCGCTTGGTTTGACTTATGCTGCTTCGAATCCGTGGGGGTCTAACCAATTGCTGATTTCTGCGGGTTACGGAAGAACTATAGAAGCTGCTGGTCTTTCTGTGACTTACAGCGGTTCATGCGACACGGGGTTGTATTCTTATACTTTGTCTGGCCAAAGTGAATTCGATAAAAATGGATTTAAGGCAAGTGATGCCAGTGCTAAAGTTCAAGTGGCAAAATCTTTTGGGAAAAAATCTGCTTTTGTTTTTGCGCCTTCAGTTTTGGGACACTACGGAAGGTCTAATAGTGGTTTTGATGAAATATCTGACAGGTGGCCTGGTTTAAAAAATCTGCCGAAGAATTATGGCATTTCTTTGAACCAGTCAAATTATTTTTACGGCCAGGCTTCATGCATGCTTTACTTTTCTAACATACACAAAACTTCGAATGCCCGCCTTTCTAAGTCCGGAATACTTTTTGGACTGTCACCGATTTTTGCTTACAGTTATAATGTGACGGACAGAAAAGAAGATTATTCTGATTTTGATATTTCTCTTTTCTTTGAAGGAAAAATTTCAAGGCTTTTGCCTTTTGAATGTCCGACGGGATTTACATACAACCTGCCGTCAAGAGTTGTTTTCCAGGCCTTTAGCACAAGCTGTCTTAGCAGTAATTTTGTGGGTTATACTGTGCCGTCTCTGGCTTATCTTTATGCGGAAACAATTTTGTTTGCAGCAGAAATTCAAAGGGTATGTCCTTATTTTTCTTTTATTTATGTGAATGATGTAAGGGTGGCTTTGGCTGGATATTATGGTTACAACTATGTGGATTCTTCCAGGACAGGAAATGTTATTGCAGATTTTCCTTCTTACTTAAGTGACATTGTAAACGGTAAGTCTTTGCCACAGGCAAAAATTGAACTGAAGGCAACCTTCGGTTTTAATCCTATGAACTTTGGTAGTGCGACCAGTTTAAAATATAATTTTGCTCTTGCCGCAGAACTTAATTACAATGGTCAGGTTTGGGATGATGATTATTCATGCTATTTTGATTTAGCTTTTTAGAAAGAGTGTAAGGAGCTGGGCGCTTTACGAAAGAAGTATTTCTTTCTAAAACACGCTTAGCCTTCCATGGCGCAGTCGCTTTACGAAAGATTTGCTGCATTACAAAAGCAGCTTAGCCGGCCGTGAAAGGGCTTGGTGCCACTTAGTGGCACTGGAGCGAAGCGAAACCCTGGAAGGGCCGTTTAACAAAAGGCGGTGTGCTTTAAAATAAAAAAAAATCTTACCTCTGTTTTTGGCTTTTACGGATTGAGAAAAGTTCGAGATGTGATTATAATTTTGACCTATCAGATTTTTTATGAGGCAATGAAATGGTAATTTTAACTTTGAACTGTGGTTCATCTTCGGCAAAGTATCAGGTTTACGATTGGGATAACAAAGAGGTAATGGCTAATGGCGTTGTTGAGCGTATTGGAATTGAAGGTTCGGTAATTACTCACAAGGCTAAGGGTAAGAAAACTGTTATTGAATCTGCCTGCCCGACTCACAAAGAGGCTATTGAATTAATCATCAAGGAAATTACGGATGGTGAAGTTGGTGTAATAAAATCAATGGATGAAATTGGTGCGGTTGGCCATCGCGTTTTGCATGGCGGTGAAAAATTTACAAAGTCTGTTTTGATTACGCCTGAAGTTTTGGATGGTTTCCGTGAAGTTATTGATTTGGGACCTTTGCATATGCCTGCAAATATTATGGGTATTGAAGCGGCTCAAAAGGTTATGCCAAATATTCCTCATGCTGCAATTATGGATACTGCATGGCACCAGACTATGCCGGAAGAAACTTTTATGTATGCTATTCCTCGTGAATGGTATGAAAAATATGCTGCCCGCCGCTACGGTTTTCACGGAACTTCTTTTTTGTATACGGCAAAGCGTGCGGCTGTTCTTTTGGGAAAGGATCCAAAGGATACGAATTTAATTATCTGTCACATTGGAAATGGTTCTTCAATGTGTGCGGTAAAAAATGGTCAGTGTTATGATACTTCAATGGGTATTACTCCGCTGGAAGGTCTGGTTATGGGAACACGCTGCGGTGACTTGGATCCGGCTTTGCCTTTTTACATTATGCGCAAAACTGGTATGTCTGCAGATGAAATGGACAAGGCTTTAAACAAAAAATGCGGCTGCCTTGGAATTACAACTAAGTATACAGACAGGCGCGACATTGAAATTGCTGCCGCTGATGGTGACAAGTTGAGCCAGTTGTGTATTGAAATGGAAGCTTTGAGAATTAAAAAATATATTGGTCAGTACATGGCTGAACTGGGACATGTGGATGCCATTGTGTGGACGGCTGGCGTTGGTGAACGTGGCCCTATTACAAGAGGTAAGGCTTGTTCTGGTTTGGAAAATTATGGAATTAAAATTGACCCTCAAAGAAATGAATGGTCTTTTACCGGCAATGCTGAAACTTTCATTCACGCCGATGATTCTGCAACAAAGATTTTTGTTATTCCAACTGACGAAGAACTGGTTATGACAGAAGACGCTTACGCTTTGATGAAGGGCACTTATGATGTTCACACAAAGTTTACTTACTCTTTCCAGTCACCGGATTATGTAAACAAGGCCCGCGAGGAAGGCCTTAAGGGCGATCTTGTAAAAAGACCAAATCTTTCTAAAGTGATTGCAAAACCTGGAATGTTTAATAAGTAAATTGTTTGGAGGAAGATTTTTGCTTCCTCCATTTTTTTTGTGGAGTGGGGTGTTTGGGAAGCGGCTTTTGTTTAAGGCAAAGATAATTGTATAAGGTGGATTTTGTTTAACACAAAGACTTTTGTGAATCACTTTTGCGAATTTCGAAAACTGAAGCTGTGTGGCCCCGCGTTTGTTAAACAGAGAGACAATTGTGGAAG
>CAVCWN010000162.1:0-7706 GCA_963605975.1 Desulfovibrionaceae bacterium
AAATGGAAGCATCATCTGATTGCAAAAAGTTTTCTACCTTTTCGAATGTATCTGCCTGGGGCATGATTTTTTTCATCATCTCGGTGCGCTTGTTTGTCTGGTTTACTTCAATTTTTGGAGCCGTAAAATTATTTATTGCAGCTAAAACAGTGCATGAAACAACTGCATATGCTGCCAGAACAAGGCCCAGTTTTATCATAGATTTTGCTGAACTCATTTTGCTGCCTCCTCGTTGAGAGTAACTTCTTTTGCATTCTTTACGTCAAAATCCTGAACAATTTTTCTTGGCTGGGGGCGGCGGTGACCTTTTTTACCGTAACCGTACTTGCGACCAGTTATGTTATTCAGGAAAGGAGCAATGGCATTCATTATGAGGATGCTGAACATAACTCCTTCCGGATAGTTTCCGAAACTTCTGATTAAGAATGTAATTAATCCGGCACCACAACCAAATATAAAGCGGCCCCACTTAGTAACAGGAGCTGTTGCGTAGTCAGTTATCATGAATGTTGCGCCAAAAAGTAATCCACCCGTAAGAAGGCATGTGATTACATCAGAAGCAGCAAGAACTAGCTGGTGGTTTTTTATTAAAGATTCAAGGAAGGTAGCAAGGGCTGCTGTAAATACCATGCCCAAAGGAGCCCTCCAGTCGATTATTTTTCCAGCTGCCAGAATCAAAAATGAAAGGAGAATTAAAACAATTGCTGTTTCGCCAATACAGCCGCTTCTGTTTCCAAAAAGGTAAGTAAGCCACACATCCTTGTTTGCCTGGAAAGTGCCTGCCTTTATCTGGCTTAAAACAGTTGCGCTTGAAATAGCGTCCAGGTTCTTTAAGGAAGTCTGGGCAAAAGACCATTTGTTGATGTCTGCCTGTGGATTTAACCAGCTGGCCCCCAAAACTGCCGGAAAAGAAATAAAGAGTACAGCGCGTCCAGTCAAAGCCGGGTTAAATACGTTAGAACCAATTCCCCCAAAAAGACCTTTTGCAATAACAACAGCCACAAAGGCGCCTAAAACAGTCATCCAGACAGGTGTTGTTGAAGGCAAAACCAAAGCCAGCAAAACACCGGTTACCGCAGCAGAAAGATTTTTTATGACAACTTCCTGCTTTGTAATAATTTGAAAAAGCGCTTCAAATAAAATGCAGCTTGCAACAGACGTAAGAATTGTTACAAGAGCCCTTATGCCAAAAAAGTAAACACCGGCAGCACATTCAGGAAGCATGCAGATTAAAACTGTAAGCATGATTTTTTGTGTTGTCCAGGAACTTTTAAAATGTGGACTTGATGAAAGATGAAGTTTATTGAATTGTGTCATTTTCCTTCTCCATTAGCGTCAGCCTTTGCCTTAGCCTCTTCTGCCAGTTTAAGTGCCATTTCTGCCTTGGCCTTTTCCATTGCAGCCCTTGCCCTTGCCTGGGCCATTTCCTGCCTTACAATATCTTTACCCATGCGGACTCTTTGAACAATCTTTACTCCAGCCGGGCATGTGTAAGCGCAGCAGCCACATTCAATACAATCCATCAGACCAAGTTTTTTAGCCTTTTCAATGTTGTTGCATTTTAATTCCCTTACCAGAAGAACAGGATTTAAATGCATTGCGCATACTTCCATACATTTGCCGCAGGAAATACACTGGCTTTCTTCCTCAAGGTAAGTCTCTTTTTCTGTAAGAAAAGTGATGCCGCTTGTTCCCTTAGCAACAGGGAAATCAGCAGACGGCATGGCAAAACCCATCATAGGACCGCCGGAAATAATTTTTACACTCTGGTCATCTTTAACAGAAAAATATTCCCCAATTAAGTCACTGACCATGGTACCAACGGGCACCCTCAAGTTGCATGGATTTTCCACAGCGCCGCCAGAAATAGTCAAAGTTCTGTCAATTTGAGGCATACCCTTTCTAAAAGCATCAGAAATGGCGCATAAAGTTCCCACATTGCATACAATGGCACCAGCATCAGCCGGCAGGGAAGCAGTAGGAATTTCAACTCCTAAAACAGCAGAAACAATAAACTTTTCTGACCCCTGAGGATACTTAGTCTTTACAAGACAAACTTCCATATCATCAGCATAGCCTGCTTCAATTATTTTTTTATCAAGGATTTCTTTTATATAAGCTTTGTTGTCTTCAAGAGCAATGTAACCGTAAGAGCCTGTAATCCTCAAAGCAATTGCCAGACCGTCAATTAATTTTTGGCTTTCTTCCTGAAGAGTGCGTTCATCGCAAGTAAGATAAGGTTCACATTCAGCCGCATTTACAAGAACATATTCCACATCCTTGTCCTTAGGCGGATTAAATTTTACATGGGCAGGGAAAGAAGCACCTCCCATACCGGCAATTCCAGCCTCCCGAATACGCTTAAGCGCATCCTCCTCAGAGCAAGTAAAAGGATCCAAAGGAGCCATAAAATCTTCTCTGCCAGAATCGTCAGCTTCAATCGTAATGCAGGGAACTTCAGCGCCGCCCGTTACAAGGCAAGTTTGAATTTTCTTAACCTTTCCCGCAATTGAAGCATGTACAGGGCATGACATAAAAGCCGTGCTGTCTGCAATTTTCTGTCCACGTGCAACTAAATCACCAGCTTTCACCAGTGGCGTATTAGGTGCACCGCCCATAGTAACCGGAATGGTTACAGTCCTGCTTGAAGGAAAAGCAGCTTTTATCGGGCATTTGTTGCTCAATTCCTTCATTTCTTTTGGGTGAATTCCACCTTTAAATGTGTGCGTTTTCATGCCAAAGATTTTACTTTATTAAGTAAAAAAATTCAATTTTTCCCCCGTATTTACCGCATTTTTTTTATATTTTGGGCGCACCCTCCGGGCCAGGCTATCCAGGCTTCCGCTTTCGCTCCATTCCTCCAGTCAGGCTAAAGCCTTCCTTGCGGAACGCCTTCGGCGGCCTTCCTATCCTTTGCGCATTTTTTTTCGATAAAGCGAAAAATTTTTACAGCGAAAAGTCTTTGCATCGAAAAGTCTTTTGTAAAAATCGTGAAAAAAATCACTGTAAGCCGGGCATTTTTCAAATTCCCCTATTGAAAAAAAGGTTAAATTTTGCTATTTTCCTTTCACTATGAGTACAAGATGTTTTACAATGTTAAAGCCTGGGGTTTTAAACCGCAGACTCGTTGGCGAAGTAATCAGCCGCCTGGAAAAGAAAGGCCTTAAACTTGTTGGCCTTAAGTTAATGAATATTGACAAAGAACTTGCTAAAAAGCATTACGCAGAACATGAGGGCAAGCCTTTTTACGATCCTCTCGTTGACTACATAACAAGTGGTCCTGTAGTTGCAATGGTATGGCAGGGAGATGACTGCATCACTTTGGTAAGAAGAATTACCGGTTCAACAAGTCCTGCAGATGCTCATCCAGGTACAATCCGTGGTGACTACTGCAGCCACACTCAGCACAATATCATTCACGCAAGCGACAGTGATGAAAGTGCTGCCCGTGAAATTGGTCTTTTCTTTAAACCTGAAGAAATAATCGACTGGGATGACCAGGCTTCTGTTTGGTACTAGGCTTTTAAAGTCAATTTGACGTAATCTAAGGACTGATTCCTGAATTTTTTTAAGGAACAGTCCTTTGTTTTTTTACAGATTTTTTGGACAAGGCAGCCCTTTTTTTGTTTAGAAATCCCCTTTACAAAGGCTTTGTCTGCCATGCGGCTAAGGCTTGTCCTGCCAGACTTTAAAAATGAGAGGCATTTATGAAATCACCAAAAGAACTTTCCGTAGACCAGAAACTTATAGAACTCACCCAGGAAATTATAGAATTGACTCCTGACAAAGATGATTTGCCTTTAAAGGTTGTAAAATATCTTATTGATGATGATGAAATTCAGGCGGTCCAGGATTATGCAAATAATGTTTCTATTGTAAGGCTGGGTTTTAATGACCACGGCCCTGTTCACATGAGGACTGTTTGCCGCAATTGCCTTAAAATGTTAAAAATCCTTTACCAAAAGGAAATTAAAACCAGTCTGGAGCGCGAAGGAGCAGGCTCTTTTTCTGACAGCGTTACGGCTGTAATTCTTGCAAGTTTTTTTCATGACTTTGGAATGACAATGGCCAGGCAGGACCACGAACTTTATTCAGCAATTCTTGCCCTGCCTCTTATAAATAAAATTCTGGAAACTTTTTTGCCTGACAAAAAGGATTTAAAAAGGCGGGTTACCATCCGGTCTTTGGCTTTGGAAGGAATTGTGGGCCACATGGGCATTAGAAAAATTCATTCTATTGAAGCAGGCCTTATTTTGATTGCAGATGGCTGTGACATGAAAAAGGGCAGGGCTAGAATCCCAATGGAAATCAGTACAAAGCCCAGTGTGGGTGACATTCACAAGTATTCGGCAAATTCAATTGAATCGGTAAAAATTTTAAGCGGTGAAGAAAGGCCTATAAAAATTGTAGTTACCATGAGCGCGGATGTTGGTTTTTTCCAAATAGAAGAAGTTCTTTTGCAAAAAATAAATTCCAGTCCGGCAAAGGATTTAGTGGAACTTTACGCCGGAGTGGAAAATCAGGAATTAAAAAAGTATCTTTGATTTGTCATTTGTCATTTAGGCGGCAATGGTGTAAAATTAAGGTTACTTGCAAAGTGATTTTACTGACTCCTTTGAGTCAAGTTTTTTTATAGAAGGTTAAACAGATTATGGCAAAGGTTGGAATTATAGGGGCTGGTGCCTGGGGAACTGCTTTGGCTGCAGCACTTGCACGCGGTCACCATGATGTAGAAGTTTGGGCTCTTGAAGAGGATGTTGTTTCTTCAATAAATGACCAGCATGAAAATAAGCGCTATCTTCCGGGCTACAGTCTGCCTGAAAATTTAAAGGCTACTGGGGATGTAAAAAAGGCTGCTTTAGACAAAGAGTACATTATTATGGGCAGTCCTTCCTTGTACCTGGCGTCTACAATCAAGTTGTTTGCAGATGTTAAGAATGTGGCAGACGGTTCTACCATTATTGCGGCTTTGACAAAGGGCTTTGTGCCTGCTGATGACGGCCCTCACTTTGTTTTGGACACAATGGAAATGGCTTTGCCTGAATGTTACAAAAATTCTACTGTTTACATTGCGGGCCCTAGCCATGCGGAAGAAGTTGCCCTGGGAAAAATTACGGGGCTGATTTCTGCCAGCAACCACCACAGAAATGCTGTAAAGGTTCGCGACTTGCTGAGGGTGCCAGGCATTTTATGCTATGCTTCTTTTGATACAGCAGGAGTTCAAGTGTGTGCTGCTGTAAAAAATGTTGTTGCCGTTGTTTACGGTATGCTGGATGCCATTTCCGAAACAAGTGAAATTTTTGGTGACAATACCGAAAGTCTTTTGATGGCTGCCGGCCTTAACGAAATTCAGACGATTGGTTTTGCAATGGGGGCTACCCACTACCAGACATTCACTTCTATTTCTGGTGTGGGCGACCTTGATGTTACTTGTAAGTCAAAATACGGAAGAAACCGCCGCTTTGGCCAGGACATTATTAAAACAGATATGCTGACCCGCTTTAAGGATTTGGATGATTTAATTGCTAATGTAAAGAAAGTAGGCTATTTGCCTGAAGGTGCCATTGCCTGTAAGTATGTTCACCAGATTGCAGAAAAGAAAAATCTGCGCTTGCCTATTTGCAATTCGCTTTACCGCCTTTTAAACAAGGAATGTCAGCCGGACCAGGTAATTTCTGAACTGGTACAAATGAAGGTGGACAGCCGCGAACTGGGTTTAACCCGCTGGTGGTAAAAAATGCGCAAAGGATTGTAGCCCCTGCGAAGCAGTCCCGGAGCAAAGCGTAGGGATGAGCCGCGTAAGACGGCGAAGGGCGGAAAGCCTGGTCCTGGCAAAAGAGAGGGCTTGTCCTCTCTTTTGCCAGGATGCGCCCGTAAAAAAAATTATATTGAAGAAAAATGCCTTTAACTGTTATAGTAGAGGCATATTTTTTTTGAGGAAAGTAAATGTTAGAGAAAATTACTGGAACTTTTAGCAATATTATTCGTGCCCTGAGTGGTAAGTCAAAAATTACTGAAAAAAATATTGAAGAAACTGTTGAACAGATAAAAATGGCCCTGCTTGAGGCTGATGTGAATTTGCGCGTTGTGCGCCGTTTTGTAAATTCTACAATCGAAGAGGCTAAGGGTGAAAAGGTTTTAAAGGCTGTGGATCCAGGCCAGCAGTTTACAAAAATAATTTATGACAAAATTGTAAAGATGCTGGGTGACGAAAAAAAGGATTTGTCTTTAAAGGGGCCTGACACTCAGTCTGTTGTTATGCTTTTGGGTTTGCAGGGTGCTGGTAAAACTACGGCTGCCCACAAGCTGGCTGCAAAACTTAAAAAGGATGGCAGAAAGCCTTTGCTGGTTGCCTGCGATTTGGTTCGTCCGGCTGCTGTGGAACAGCTTTGCGTTTTGGGCCAGAAAATTGATGTGCCTGTTTACAAGGAAGATGGGGCTAAAGATGTTGTAAGGCTGGCGACAAATGCTTTGTCTTTTGCTAAAAAGAATGGTCTTGATACTCTTATTCTGGATACGGCTGGTCGTTTGCAGATTGATGAAGTTATGATGAAGGAGCTGGTGGATCTGAAAAAGGCTATGGCTCCACAGGAAACTATTCTTGTTGCAGATGCAATGACTGGTCAGAATGCTGTTGAAATTGCCAAGTCTTTTGATGAGCAGCTGGGCCTTTCCGGGGTAATCCTTACTAAATTTGATTCTGATGCCCGTGGTGGTGCTGCCCTTTCTTTAAAATCGATTACGGATAAGCCTATTCTTTTTATTGGTACTGGTGAAAAAACTGAAGACTTTGAGGTTTTCCATCCTGACAGAATTGCAAGCCGCATTTTGGGCATGGGTGATATTGTTTCTTTGGTAGAAAAGGCCCAGGAAACTGTTGATTTGGAAGAAGCCCAGCGCATGCAGAAAAAGATGGCCCGCAATGAGTTTACTTTGCAGGATATGCTGGAGCAGTTGCAGTCTGTAAAAAAGATGGGCAGCGTTCAGTCTATTTTGGATATGATGCCAGGTCTTTCCGGAATGAGTGCAGACCAGTTGGACACTTCCGGCCTTAAGCACCAGGAAGCAATCATTCAGTCAATGACAAAAAAAGAAAGGGCTAATCATTTGATTATTGGTCCTTCAAGAAGAAAAAGAATTGCCAAGGGTAGCGGTACTTCTGTTCAGGAAGTGAATAAGCTTTTAAAGCAGTTTGAAAAGACAAAGCTGACAATGAAAAAACTGGGCCGCAACAAGGGCATGCAGGGCAAGATGATGCAGCAGATGGCCGGAATGGATTTGTCTTCTTTGGCAGGCCAGCTGCCTCCGGGAATGAAGCTGCCTAAGGGGTTTAAGTTTTAGGGATTTTTGATGGGATTAAGGGGCCTTTTCTTTGCGAAAGTTTTTTTTCGTAAAGAGAGGCCTTTTTTTTGTTTGGGGATGTGGATTTCGTTTTCGAGAGTGTTTTTTTTGAAAAGCGAGGGTCATTTGTTTTCGAAAGCATTTTTTTCGTAAAGAGTTGCGGTTTTGTTTTCGAAAATATTGCATTCGTAAAGCGAGGCGCATTTGTTTTCGAAAGCATTTTTTTCGTAAAGAGAGGGGGATTTGTTTGCGAAAATACTGCATTCGTAAAGCGAGGCGCATTTGTTTGCGAAAATACTGCATTCGAAAAGATGTGCGGTTTTGTTTTCGAAAGTATTGCATTCGTAAAGAGTGGCGCATTTGTT
>CAVCWN010000163.1:0-5449 GCA_963605975.1 Desulfovibrionaceae bacterium
GGGCGAGTGTGTCCGGCTCTTTGCGAAAAGGCTTGTAACTGTGGTAGTCCGGCTGTGGGCCAGGGTGCGGTGACTGTTCATGATAATGAACTTTTTATAATTGAACGCGCTTTTGAAACTGGTTATATGCAGCCGCAAATTCCGCAAGTGCGTTCTGATAAATGTGTGGCTGTTGTTGGAGCGGGGCCGGCGGGTCTTGCTGTGGCTGATGCGCTGAACAGGCGTGGGCACAATGTGACTGTTTTTGAAAGGGAAGACAGGGCTGGCGGTTTACTGATGTATGGAATTCCAAACATGAAGTTGGATAAAAAAATTGTTGACCGCAGAATTAATTTGATGAAGGCGGAAGGAGTTGAATTTGTTTTCAATGCTGATGTTGGAAATGGAAGCGATGCGTCTGTGATCTTAAAAAATTATGATGCTATTGCTTTGTGCTGTGGTGCAAAAAAAGCCAGACCTCTTTCTGCTGCAGGAGTTGAAAATTTAAAAAAAGAAAACGCTGGTGCCTGTGGCGGTTTGATGTTTGCTGTGGATTTTTTGAAAGAGGTGACAAAGTGTCTTTTAAAAAATGAAAATGCTTCTAATGAAGATCTGGCAAAAATTCTTTGTAAGGAAAAAAATATTGATGTTGCCGGAAAGGATGTGATTGTTTTAGGTGGCGGAGATACTGGTAACGATTGTTGTGGTTCTGCAATTCGTCTGGGCTGCAAAAGTATTACTCAAATTGAAATGATGCCTTGTCCTCCAAAAGAACGTGCTGAAAATAATCCCTGGCCTGAGTGGCCTAAGGTTTTAAAAACCGATTACGGTGCTGTGGAATCGATTGCGAAATTTGGTCACGATCCGCGCATTTACAAAAGTACCATTAAAGAAGTTTATTCTGCTGAAGGAAAAGTTACCGGGGTAAAAATTGTTGAAGTGGAATTTAAAATGATTGATGGAAAAAGGCAGCTGGTAGAAATTGAAGGCAGCGAAAAAGATTTGCCGGCGGATTTAATTTTGGTGGCAGCTGGATTTTTGGGATGTGAGGATTATACGGCTAAGGCTTTTGGGACTCAACTGTCTGTTCGAAATACGGTGCAATCTGTTGGAGAAAACACTCCTGAACTTTCCAGCGCTAACGGATATAAAACTTCGGTGGAAAAAGTTTTTACTGCCGGAGATATGCATCGCGGTCAGTCACTGGTTGTCTGGGCAATAGCGGAAGGGCGTGAATGTGCAAGGCAAATTGATGAGTACTTGATGGGGTATTCTAATATGTGATTTTTTTCTGCGGATTTTTTTGATGTAGGAAAATTGGTGTTCGAAAAAGGATGTCGCGAAAAAAATTGCGGGAAAGCTTTTTAAATTTCATAAATCGACAGATTTTTTAAAACTTGTTGTTTGACTGAAAGTAGATTTCTTTTATCTTAAAGTCACAAATTATTTTACGAGGTGACTTATGAAATTTCTAAAGAGATGCAAAAATATGTTTTGGCTTTTTATTTTCACGGAGTGCTTGCAATTGTGAAAGAATGGATTTTGGATGGCTGCCAGGATGACATTCATTTTGTTTGCCAAACGATGATGAAGTTTACGAGAAAGTTTTGATGAATGTTTTGCAGGTCATCTGACGTCAGACCTTCTGTTGATTACCGGCAATCTTATGACAGCGCATCTTCAAAGCCACGTCTGTATTTTTTTCTTACGCTCCGTGGCGGAAAGATTTGTCTGTTAAAACGCGGGCAGCGACAAGTCCAAATGGAAGTGCAAGGGTAACTAAAAGCGCGGCCGAAAGCCATGAAGCGGATTCGGGAAGATCCATTGAACCAAGGTTATAAATGCCTTTGTAAAAATAAAGACCTGGAACCATAATCACAACTGACGGAACGGTGATGGAGATACGGGGGTATCCAGATTTTTTCTTTAAGAGGGAGGCTAAAAGTCCAGCCAAAAGTGCTCCAAAAAAAGCAGCAAGTCCTGGCGGGCAAGATGCAAAATCTATAAGTTCGAGGCGTATGGTATTTGAAAGGGAGCCGATGGAAGCCGCAAGACAGGCAAGTTTTACCGGACTGTTAAACATGATGGAAAATCCAAAGACGCCAAAAAAACTTGCAAGCAGGCGAAAAAGTAAAAGTGACCACCAGTTTAAATTTTGCGGAAGGAAATCTGCTGGATGTAATCCTAAAAGTACTGCCATAAACCAGCCGCACAAAGCTGCAACAAGAACAATATTTACTGCGTAACAAAGTCTTTCAATTCCAGACCGCATGTCCAGTTTTGCAAAGTCAATGCCAGCTGTAATAAAAGGGAAACCTGGAATTATAAAAAGCATGGCGCAAATGTAACCCGCCTGGTGGGCCATTGAAAGTCCAAAAATTAAATTGAAAAGTTTTAAAAAAGCCGCATAAGAAATGCATGCACCGGAAACCGAAAGGGCAACTGTCATAAAAAGATTGTAGTGCTTTCGATTTAAAAGTGAGCGCACAAAGTTTCCAATTGCCGCTCCAAGAAAAGCAAGTGCCATTTCCCACAGTCCACCACCCAGCAAAAAAGTAAAAGCGCAACATGCAAAACCTGCCGCAAACCCCAGCAGAACTGGTGAATAAAGCGGACTCAGTTTGTTGTACTCGTCAAGTTTTGCGTGCACTTGAGCAACAGTCATGTTTTCACCTTCACGGGAAAATTTTTTTACAAAACCTTCCAGTCGGTAAAGTTTAAAAGTGTTCACACAGGTGTTCGAAAGATTTAAAGTTTGGGTCACACATTCCGAAGAATCAAAACAGTTAAAAGAAAGTGACATCAACCCAATGTCCACCGAACATTCCACATTCAGCACCCTTGCAATTTTGTTCATTGAATTTCGAACCCGCCAGGCACCTGTTCCGCATGAAAGCAATTCTAGACCTACGCGGCCAACAAGCATTGCCTTTTCGTGAATGGTTGCTTCTTCCAAAAGTTTGTCACCATTGGTCAAAGAATTGTTCCAATGAATTTCCGGTCGATTTTTTTTCTTTAAACTTTTCATGTAAACAATTTAACATTAATAGTTTCAATTTACAATTCAGGGGTATTTTTATTTTCGTCTGGGGCTTACCCCGGCTTTAAATTTTTTTCATAAAGAAAAATTTTTAGTTCAACAAAAATTGTGTTAAAAAAAATTAATTTTTTTTCTTCCGCCGGGGTCGGGCTTTCCGGGGTTCCGTTGTTCACTTCAAAGTTTTTTGTGCCACAAATTGTGGCACAAAAAACTTCCGCTTCGGCAATTGAAATTGCCTTCGCGCCCCCTACAATCCCTAAGCCGAAAGTCTTAATAATGATACTTCTTTCTTAAAACAATCAGACAAATCACAGTCAAAATCAAACAGCCCAGTTCTGCACAAGGCGAAGCAATCCAAATTCCCTTTGACCCCAAAAGTGTTGGTAACAAAAGAATAAAAGTCATTTGAAAAACCAACGTTCTGCAAACGGACAAAACAGCACTGATTAAACCATTGTTCAAGGCGGTAAAAAATGACGAGCCAAAAATGTTCATTCCGCAAAGTAAAAATCCCACAGAATAAATTCTAAAAGCCGTTTTTGTCAGTTTAAAAAGCTCCTGGTCGTAGCTTGTAAAAATTGCCGCAAAAGGCCCGCAAGCGCTTTCCGAAAGTCCCAGCATCACGACAGAAGCGATTATAATGATTACCAGACTTTTCTTAAAAACGTTTTGCAGTTCTGTGTGATTTTGTGCACCGTAATTGTAACTTACGATTGGCGCCGTTCCCATCGAATAGCCAATAAAAATTGCCGCAAAAATAAATCCTACATACATGATTACGCCGTAAGCCGCAACGCCGTCAACTCCTGCGTATTTCAAAAGCTGCACATTGTAAAGCATACCCACAAGACTCGCAGAAATGTTGCTCAAAAATTCCGAAGAACCGTTTGTCAAAGTTTTAAAAAGATAAAGTCCCTGCCAGTGAGTTTTTCCTAAACGCAAATTACATTTTTTTGTGATAAAAAAGTATAACAGTGGAATAATTCCGCCAATAAAATAAGAAATGTCAGTGGCAATGGCAGCCCCGCGAATTCCCCATTTAAAAAGCCCTACAAAAAGTGCGTCCAGAATAATATTTGTACAACCAGCCACCAGGGTAAGGGCCAGTCCCAGCTGAGGCCTTTCTGCCGCAATCAAAAAACTCTGGAAAATACTTTGCAGCATAAAAGCCGTCAAAGCCGGCACAAGAGTTCTGGTATACAAAACCGCATTCGAAAGGACTTCCCCTTCCGCCCCCATCATTTTTGCAACAGGTTCGCAAACAAACCAGCCGGTAATGCTCAAAATAAGCCCGACGCAAATCGTAAAGTAAACCAAAAAAGAAAAAAGTTTATTGGCAGCCTTTTCATTTTTTTCGCCCAGAAGTTTTGCAACCAGGGCACTACCGCCCGCACCAATCATAAATCCAAAAGCCGAGAAAAGCATAATGAGAGGCATAATCAAATTGACCGCCGCGAAAGCGTTTTTTCCAGCAAAGTTAGAAACAAAAAGCCCATCGACAATAGAATAAATGGACGTAAAAATCATCATCAGTATAGAAGAAATTGTGAATTTAAAAAGTTTTCCGTAAGTAAAATGATCCGAAAGTTGTATCTGCATTTATTTTTCCTTTTTTTGTGACTTCATGAACTTTTCTATTTCAGTTTTAAACGAAGAATAATAAAGTTCCTGAAGCTCAACAATTTTTTTGTAATTTTCAATCCCCATAGCCGAGATTGCTTTTTTTTCAAGACTTAAAATTGTGCCGATTTTTTCTTTGGCAAATTCCTGGCCCTTTTCTGTAAATTTGATTTTTTTCCGCCGCTTGTCTTTTTCGTCCTCTTCAAGAACCACATGCCCATTTTTTTGCATTTCAAGCACAACGTTGTTTACCGTTTGTGGCGGAATCCCATACCCATCAGAAATTTGCTTTTGAGTCTGCCCTTCTTCCATGTAAATGGCGTAAAGAATTTGAGTTACATCGCCATCATCTTTTAAAAAATTATTCAGATTTGTATAAAGCCTGGTAGTCTGGCTCATAATTTTATTTTCACGCAGCAAAAGTTTTGTTCGTTCTGTCATAAAATAGTCCCAATTGGGAATAAATTAATCTTATTTGGGATTAATGTCAACAAGGGTTTATTTTCTCCTGCATTTTTTTTAAGCTTGACTTATAAATTTTTTACGATTTTTTTGGAGCAAAACGTTTTAAAAAAAGCCCTTCCGCCACTTACTTTCGTGCGGTCGTCTTCGCTTGCGCTCAGCCGACTGCCTTCGGCATGGCTCCACGGCTGGCTAGTGCGTAATGTTTTTAGATTTATTGCATTTCAAAAATCCAATTGATAAAAAATCAAAAATATGTTAGAAGGTAAGAATTAAAAAAGTCAAAGCAAGCGCTTGACAAAAAAGAAGCAAGGTGGCAAACGTGTTCAGTTCAGTTCAGTTCAGTTC
>CAVCWN010000164.1:0-10227 GCA_963605975.1 Desulfovibrionaceae bacterium
GTGAAGGCTACAAGCAGGCCTTAAAAAGCGCAGGCATAAAAATGCAGCCTTCATGGGTAGAAAAAGCCGAATACTGGGAACTTGACGCCGGCATAAAAGCCGCAGAAAAACTTTTCACAGACAACCCCGACCTTACAGCAGTATTTTGCGCCTCAGACACAATCGCCGCCGGAGCCATGCAGTACCTGCAGAAACAGGGCCGCCGCATCCCCGATGACGTTTCCATCATAGGCTTTGACGATTCCCTCATTTCAGCCTGCTGTGTTCCGCCCATCACAACCTTCCGCCAGGACCGCGAAAAAATAGCAGTCACTTGCGCCGGCAAACTGATAGACGCCATAAACGGCAACCAGGGCTACGAAATAGTGCGCATCCCCGTCCAGTTTATCGAACGCGAAAGCGTAGCAGACATTTCCAAGCGCTGATTTTTATTGATTTTTTTTATTTGAAAAATAAAAAAACAAAAATCCACAAATCTGCCACCCTTTGCCTATTTGCTGCATAAAGGTTATACTGCTTTTTGAGAGGTAGATATGCGCTTTGTTAGTACAAGAAATGCAGAAAACAATGTTTCTTTTAAGCAGGCGGTTTTGGATCCTATGCCAGCGGACGGGGGCCTTTACGTGCCTTCTGACAGTGAAGATTTGCGCCGCTGGATTTTGTATGCTGACGAAAATACTTCTTTTTCAAGTCTGTCTGGTGCCCTTACATCTGCTTTAATAAATACAGAATTTTCACCTCTTATCTGCGAACGCATTGCAAGTCTTGCTTTTCCATTTTCACCTGTTGTAAAAAAACTGGATGACCACTTGTACATTCTGGAACTTTACCACGGACCGACTGGCACTTTTAAAGACTTTGGCGTTTCTTATTTGACTAATGCTTTGGAAACAATCCTTTGCTATGATGATGAAAAAGCCATTTTGCTGGACGCAAGCACCGGTGAACTTGGAGCTTGCATGGCCCGGGCCCTTAAAGGAAAACAATTATTAAAATCCATTTTGCTTTACCCAAAGGGAAAAATTCGAGGGCTGGAAGAAAGTGACCTTGTCTGGAATGGGGGAAACATTTACCCCATTGAAATAGACGGTAGCGAAGAAGACTGCCACAACATAATTCGAAAAATATTTTCTGACCGGGAACTTGTAAAAAAATACCACCTTACTGTCGCAAACACTGCCAACATTGGCCGCCTTTTGCCCCAGTCCTTTTTTTACACATTCGCCTTTTCCCGCTTAAAAAAATATGTCAGCGGTGACATTTACTATGCCTTCAGCTGCGGAAATTACGGCAACCTTGTTTCTGCCCTTTACGGCTGGAAACTTTCCCTGCCAGTGAATGGTTTTGTTTTGCCTGCAGATAATAATTTAAAATGCGATGTTTACGGAAAGGCCCAGGTAATAGATTCTTTTGTTCCCCTGGAAAAGCGCCGCCCTGCAGACCCGGCTTCTCCTTCAAACCTGGAACGCCTTGAACAGATTTTCCAGGCCAATTCGCTTATGCTCAAAAGTTTTGTTTTCCCTGCAGAAGTGTCAAAGACCCAGGTGGATGACGCATGCAAAGAACTTTTTATGAAATACAATATTTATGCCGACTGGGAAACTTCTGCCGCTTATGCTGCCAGTAAAAAACGTGCCAGTGACATTTTGGATGATGAAGGCTGCCTGGTTCTTTTGGCCCGCGAGTCTCCTGCCATCAAAAAAGATTTTATCATGCACAATCTGGGGGAAGCTCCGGAAATGAGTGCCGCCCTGCAAAAAACATTTGCACCTTTTACCCTTAAGGGCAAGGCTATTTCTGCGCTCGACACAGAAAGCGTAATTTCAGTTTTGAATTCTTTGAACTTGCGCCGCATTTTTTAATTTTTTTATTTTTTTCTTTTGGAGAAAACTTTTTTCCTAAAGGCCATCCGTGGTTCCGCTTCGCTCCATAAAAAAAAGGTGCAGTCAGCTTTGCCGCCTGCACCTTTTTTTTACATGCCTTGCGGCATGCCACTACTGTCCGACTAGTCCTTCTTTTTTTTCGAAAGGCTTTCCACAAACTTCTGGCACTGGAAATTACTCTTTTCCTTTGCCTTTAGAAGGTGTCTGGTAATTTTTCTGGCCCTTGCCTTTTTTACAAGAGGGTCCAGGGCAAAAAGTACTTTCAACATAGAAAGACTTTCTTCTGTTACTTCCTTGTTAAACCACCTGATGCCGTCAAAATCATTGGCCCCTGAAAGGCGCCATGAATCTTTTGAATAGAATAAGGCATTTGAAATATTTACTTCATTCATTTCTTTTGGCAGACAGCATTCCTGCAGCATGAAAAGTTTTTCAAAAGTGCTTCTTGCATTTAAAACATTTTTTTCTGCCTGTAAAAGAATTTCAGACAGCTTTCTTGCGTAACCCCATTTTACAAGAGTTTCGCTAGGCAGGGCACTTACGGCAGAATAAAGGGCCAGGACTTCAAAATTCTTTTTGTAGAAGTCAAAGGCATTTTCTTTACCGTCTTTTTTCTTTCCGGCCTTTTTTGCCATTTTGCAAAGAATGTTAATCTCTTTAGAAAATTCACCAAAGCGCAATTCAGAAACTTTTTCCCTTAAAGCCTTGTATTCATTTTCTGAAAGACTTGCTTTTTCTGCCTTAGCATAGGCGTCTGTGAAAAAGTCATTTTGCGTCTGGTAATAAGACAGAGCCTTTTCCTTTACAGAAAGCAAAAGTGTTTTTACATCCTTTTTCTTTTTAGCCTTCAAGGCTGAAAGTTCCTTTACAAAATTGCATGACAAAAATTCTTTCAAAGAAGAATACAGGTCTTTGTAGAAATATTCCTGCCATGCCACATCAAGGTCTTCGACTCCGCGTCCATTTAACATGTCACAAAGTTTTGCATACATGCCGTCTGTGTCTGTGACCATTTGAATGTTAAGGTAAACCTGACATTCAAATCCATTCAAAGAAAGGAAAATGCCGTTGTTGATAATGTCATCGCATCTTCTTAAATAGTAAAGGCCGCTTCGCTGTTCCTGCATGATGCAGAACTTGTCACTGCCCGAAGAAAGGCCTAAGCCTTCTGCCAAAGACCTTTTTTCCATGCGGATGTCATTTTCTCCGCCACCATTTTTTACAGCGTAAGGGCATGACTCTTTTATCCAGCCACAAGCCATTTCGTACTTATTGTTGTAAAAAACAAGACTTGCTTCGTTTGCAACCCTGTTGGAATAGGCAAAGACATTTTCGTTTACGCTGCCATTGTTCCACACATCGTAGAAAAGAAAATTTTCAACTTCTGCAAAAAGGTAGCGCTTGTGCAAAAGAGGGAAAATTTCGCGGCAGTGCCTATCATAAAGTCCCTGGTCAACCGCTTCGTCTTTATAGGCTCGGGTGTATTCCATGCCGTACTTTTCTTCAAAACCTTCCAGCTGTCCGTGACCAAACATTGGTAAGCCAGGCATTGTGATCATCAGTGAACAAACGCCAAAATACTTGTCCCCTCGTCCAAACTGAGCTACAGCCGTTTCTTCGTCAGGGTTGTTCATAAAGTTTACAAAGCGTTTTAAAATCTGTGGGTCAAATTTTATTGTGTTCTTTACTGTGTCCCGGTACTTTTGGTTTTCTTCCTTTTTGAGCATATTCATAAAGGCAGAATTGTAAACGCGGTGCATGCCCAGTGTTCTGGTAAAATAGCCTTCCATCATCCAGAAAGCTTCTGCCAGTAACAATGTGTCCGGCACTTCCTGTGCGCAGCGGTCAACTACTTCACGCCAGAATTCATTTGGAATGGCCTTTTCAAAATCACTTGAAGAAAGGGCATGCTGACTTCTTGTGGCAATGTCTCCACCGTGGCCTGGCTCCGGGTACCAGAGACGGCGTATGTGTTTTTTTGCCAGAACCATTGCGGCGTCAAAGCGGATGATTGGAAAGTTTCTTGCAACTTTTAAAATTTCCTGGATAACAGCTTCACGGGCAGCAGGATTTAAAAAATCAATTTGTGCCGTGTCATTCCAAGGCATTCCTGTGCCGTCATTGCCGTGGTAAATGTAAGTTACATCGCCACTTTGATTGTCAACTCTTTTAAAAACAACAGCGCAGTCTGACTTTGAATAGTAGTGGTCTTCCAGGTAAATGGAAACTCTGGAATCATGACTTAAATTTTCACCTGTAAAAGTGTACTGGGGGAAAGGACATTCTTTTGTAGAAATAAACAAATCCGGCCTTTCAATCACCCACTTGCCGTCCATGCCAGTGTGATTTGGAACCATGTCCGCAGCCAGCCGTATGCCCCTGACCCAGCATCTTTTGCGTAAGTTGTCCAGGGCCTGCCAGCCGCCCAGATTGTCTGCAATTTCGTAGTCCAGCAGACTGTATGCCGAAGAAGCCGCTTCCGGGTTACCGTTAATTTGCTTTATCCTTTTACTGGCATTGCTTCTTTGCCACAAACCAATCAGCCATAGCCCCGTAAAACCTTCGTCGTGCAGCTTGTTTAATTCTTCGTCCGGAATTTGATCCAGACGGCTGATGTCACGATTGTATTTTTTTGACAGCTGAAAAAGCCATACTAAAACAGTTTTTGCCATAAGGACAACTTTTGGCATCCAGTCCTTGTCTGGGCTGAAGCGTTCATACTCATTTAAAAGACTGTCATAATCCGGAGGAGCCATATCTGCACTTGCAGCGTTTGAAGGCTGCCACATTGCTTTTTCTTCTTCAGAAATGGTGTCAATTCCTTCCAAAAGACGCTTTAACCATTCGCCTAAAAGACTGTCCCAGTAAGTGCGAATGTAGTCCAGCTGGCCTTTTAGCGAAGTAGGGGCAGCCACAACTGGTTCTTTTAACATGGAAATCAAATCATTATTTTTAGGACCAAAAGGTGGCTGACTTTTAAAATAGTCTTTTGTTAAATTCCAGCTTTTTGTGTAAAGAGGATTTTTTAAAAGATTTGTGTCATCAAATAAAATTTTAAAAGAATGAAATGCCGGATTTTCGTTTGCCAGATGCAGCATAATCATTTCTTCAAGAACTTGTTCGCGGTTGGATCTTTTTAATTTTGTTCCCGCGTCAATGCAGTCTTCTTCAAGATAGGCTTTTGTAGTCAGCTTTTTTTTGTAAACAGCAGTTGGCGGAAAGTCCTCCATGAACTGCATGTACAGCCTGTCCATTTCTTCTTTAGAAAAGTTTCTGTCTAAATCCTGACAGATATTTGTAAAAGATAGGGGCGCCTTATTTTTTCTGAAAAGCATGCAGACGTAGTGAAAAATTTCGTCAATCAGTCCCATGGCATTAAGGCTGCCGGCAGAAACTTTTTTGTCTTCCTGGCCGCTTTCTTCAAAAAGTTTATTCAACTTGATTTGAAATTCCCTTACAGCCTTGAGGTTTTTAAAAACAACATTTCCGCTTGAAGAAAAAAGTTGTTCACTAAAAGAGCACTTGTCTCTTACTGACTTAGAAATGTGAAATTCGTTGTATGAAGTTTTCATTTGTCTTCTCCAAAATTAGATTGTTCGTGAATTTTACAAATTGAATTTATTTTACTGATAAGATTTTTATTTTTACATAAATCTTCCACAGTAACCGGTATTCTGTAGGTCCAGTTAAAGTCGTTTACAGAACCAGGCACATTGATTCTTTCATCGTTTTCGTCTTCCAGATAATATTTTGAATCAAGGTAAAGGTAGTCCTGCAAAGGATTAATGTACCAGGCAGAAGCAGCATGGGCCGCACTTTCCAGACAAAACTGTGCAATGTCAGGGTTAAAAACATCCCCTTCTGTAAAAGAAAAAAGATTTTCGATTAAGGCAGGATTTTTTTCTTCCGGGGCCCACTGTTTAAGGTAAGCTTTTACGCTGTCCTTTTCTTTGTTCCACCACTGTCTTAAAGTTGAACTGTCATGGACTGAAGTTGTTGCCACACTCATTTCAGGGTAGTCCTTGAAAGGAATAAAAGGCTGTCCTTCTTTTTGCCACAGGCGGTTCCAGCGGATAACTTTTAAAGACATTATGTTTAACTTTTCCATCACTTCCTGCATTACATCAAGACTTACGCCCAAATCTTCTGCGCATGGAATCATGTCGCTGGCAGAAACAATGGCAGTTAAAGATTTTAAAGCCCCTTCTTTCCAAAGTTGATTTTCCTTTTCATGCAGCTTTGAAAACAAGGCTTCCAGTTTTGACTTTTCTTCTGCGTTAAGTGATTTCCAGGCGCTTGACTGACTGTAGGTGTAAACTGGAATAAAGTGGCCTGGCGTGATTTCTATTAAAGCCCTGTCCCTCCACTTTTGAGCAAGGGCTTCGTGTATTTTAACATTCCAGTCTTCCTTGTCGCAGAAAACGCTCTTGTAAATGTCAGAATCAGATTTTATGTTTTCTTTAAAATTCCATAATTCTTCATTTTTTACACGGTCACAGATTTTTTCAAGGATGAAAGTTGCGTCCATGTGATTCCATGTGATGTCTTCCACAAGAGAAGTTGGAATGTGAGGTTTAGAAAGCCATTTTATTCTGTCTTTGTCAAAACCCGCTTCTTCCAGATCCTTTTGACTTAAAGCAGCATAAGGAATGGTGTGGCCCAGGTAAGCAGTCCTTTCTTTTTCTGGTGTGGCCCAAATCCTGAAAAATCCCAGAAAGTGGTCAATGCGGAAAGCAGAATAGTATTGGCCGGCCAGGCGGATGCGGTCTTTCCACCAGTCGTAATTGTTTAAGGCAAGGGCGTCCCAGCGGTATGTAGGAAAGCCCCAGTTTTGTCCCATAGGATTTTCTGCATCTGGCGGAGAACCAGCCCTTTCTTCATGACAAAAATAATCTCTTCTGGCCCAGGCGTCTGCACTATCTTCATTCATCAAAATAGGAATGTCACCCTTTAAGAAAATGCCCAGACTTTTTACATAATCACAGGCTTCTTTAAATTGACCGGCTGCCCTCATCTGCACCCATACAAAAAAGTCGTGGCTGTTTTTTAAAGCCTTGTTTTTCCATCTGCTTTTAATCTGGTCAGCCTTTAAATTTTTAAAAGAATCGTCCCATTCCTTCCATGAAGACTGCATAAAAGAATCTTTCAGGTTTTTGTAAACCGCATAACTTTCAATCCAGGGATTTTTGTCTGCAAAAGAGTCAATTTCTTTTTCATAACTTTTATCTTTTGATTTTAAAAGATAATCGTAAATAAGGTGGAGCAGTCTGTTTTTAGCATTTAAAACTTCGCTGTAGTTAAAGCGGCTTTTGTATTTAATTTCCTTTTTGTAGGATTTGTAGGCCGAAGAAAAAGCCTTGTTGTGTTTAAAAGTTTCGCTGAATTCCGGCAGGGCCTCTATGCGGATGTAAAGAGGGTGAAGGGCAAAGGCGGAAAGTGCACTGTAAGGGGATGATTGAGTTCCCGTGTCATTTACAGGCAAAAGCTGAATGACTTTTATGCCGGCCATTTTACAAAAATCAGCAAAATCCTTTAAGGCAGGAAAATCTCCTGTCGCATCACAATCTTTTGTATAAAGGGCTGCAAGAGGAATTACCACACCAGTTCTTTTTTCCATTTTTCGCCTCGCCAAAAAAAATTATTCACTTTCACTTACAGTTTGAACAATTCTGAATCCAATATTTTTTGCCTTTGTGCTTGGCCACATCTTGTGACGTTCAGCAATTCTTGTAGTGCCATAGAATTCATAATCCGCAGAACCATAACTGCCGCCTCTTACAACGCGACAGTCAGCCCCGTCTTCCTGCTTTGCTCCCTTAGGATTTTTTGCAGGTGAATTTGAATAGTAAGAATCTGAAAACCAGTCCCAGCACCATTCTTCAACATTGCCGCTTAAATCGTAAATGCCCAAAGCGTTAGGCTCCTTTCCAGCAACATTATGCGTCATTTCCTGACTGTTAAGTGTCAGCCAGGCAACAGACTTTACAGAATCTGACCCCGCGTACTTGAAAGAAGAATTTTTAGCTCCTTCTGCCGCAGCATATTCCCACTCTGCTTCTGTAGGCAGGCGGTAACCGTTAGCGCTAAAGTCGCACTGGACTTTGTCAAACTTTTGCCCCCATGCGCTTGTGTCACTAGTGCCAGCGTATGTATAGCAAGGTGTTAAACCAAAGATTTCACTCAATTTATTGCAGAAAATGACAGCCTGGTACCATGTAACTTTTTCTACAGGTCTGGTAGGCCAAACGAAGTAAGAAGGATTTTCTTCATTCATAACAGAAGTGTAAAGTTCTTGGGTAACTTCTGTTGTAGAAATATTAAAGGCGTCCAGGTTTACCCAGTGAACAGGGCGTTCATTTGTGTCACCCCTGCCGCTGCCCATAGAAAAGCCACCCTTTTCTACAGTTACCATTTTAAACATTTCTGCTTGTACAGGCTTTTCTTCTACAGGGGCAGCTTCTTCTAAAGTAGCTTCTTCTTCTAAAGCAGCATTTTCCTGACCGTCACTTGCACTTTCTAAGTCAGCACTTGCATTTTCTAAAGCCCCGCTTTCATTATTTTCTAAAACAGCCTCTTTAGTAACTTCTGTTTCAGCCTTATTGACCTTATTTTTTTTAGCCTTTTTAGCACTTGCCGTAAAAGGAATAAAAAGGACTAAGGCGCACAAAAGGGCGCATTTTCTTAAAGTTGTGATTTTCATATTTCCTCCAATTTTAATTGCTTTTAATTGCGTTTTTTTTATAAAAATTTATAAAAACATGATTTTCTATTATAGACTAGTTAAGTTAATTTGCAAGTAAAAAGCCCTTCTTCCAGTGCCATACATTCTTTGCCAGAGCATTAGAAAAAGGCGCATCCCTTGAAAAATCCGGCAGCCAGTCAGTGTCATCGCTTAAATCCTGGTAAAAAAGAAAGTCAAAATCGTAAGCTTCAATTAAATCCCTTAAATCATTGTCTTCTTCTTTGCTGACCAGGCGGTTTTCAATAACTGAAAGTGCCTTTTTGCGGCCTTCAATTTCCTCCTGACTGCCTTTAAAAGGAACAGGCGTATACTGGGACATCAAACTGATTACGCATTTTTTATCTGCATGACTTTTAAGCCACTCTAAAACATTAATTGTGTCTTCCAGGTTGCCAGGCAAAAACAAGTGTCGTATTATGACCCCGGAAAAAATCTTTTCCTTTTCAAGACCGTCTTTTTTTACAGACTGAATTTTAAGAGGAGCATTTTCAATCATCCAGGAAACAGCATCCTTTGCCACCTGGGGGTAGTCTTTGGCCTTAAAAAGATTTTTGCTTAAACTAGGATCCAGAGTTTTTAAATCTGGCAGGTAAATGTCCACCAGATCCTTTAAAAGTTCCAGCATCTTTACACTTTCATAAGCCGAAGAATTCCAGGCAAAAGGAATGGTTACCCCTGCATCTTTTGAAGCCCTTATAAAATTCGCAATCAAAGGAATGTTGTGGCTGGGAGTAACCAGGTTAATATTTTCCGCCCCCAGTTTTTGCAAAAGCAGGCAGACCTTTACAAAATCCTCTTGGCTGAGGGGACGGCCCATGCCCTGTTGGGAAATCTGGTAATTCTGGCAAAAGGCACAGCGCAAAGTGCAGCCGGTAAAAAAAACAGTTCCGCTGCCACCATGAACCGTAATCAAAGGTTCTTCGCCAAAGTGCAGGCAAGCCAAAGCCGCATCCACAGTAGAACTTGAGTCACACAAGCCCTTTTTTACAGTCCTGTCTGCCAGACACTTTCTGGGGCATTGAGAACATTTTTTGTAGTAAGATTCCAAAATTTCTTGCATCAGTTTAAAGCCTGCTTTTCTACAAAAATCATCATTAGTCTGTTTAAAAGATCCAAAGGCAAATCGTCAGCCTCATAGTCCGTCAGCTGGCACAAAGCCTTCCAGTCGCTGCTAGAAAGAATGGCCGCATCTTCATCACAAAAATCTTCCTGAAAAAGAGACAGCATGGCAGAAAGACGTGAAAGGTTTTCAGGGGAAGGCTGGTCTTCTAAAGAAGCAGAAGGCAAAACATAAGTTTTAAGCCAGTAGTCCGCAAAAGAAGACAAAAGCCCCTTGGCCTCTCGCACTTGTCCTTCAAAAAGAGAGGCCACTTCCTCTGCCACCGCCTGACCGTCATAAGACGCATGATTTGCCCTGTAATGTTTTTTTATTTTTTCCGCATCAGAAATAAATTTTTCAATACAATTCATTTTTGCCCCAACCCCACTATAAACTCAAAAAGGGCAAAAGTAAACAAAGTAATTTTTTATTTTTGAAGCATACCGCCTTTTGTTTAACGGCCCTTGCAGGGTTGCTAGAAACGGCGCACATTCGTGCTTGTT
>CAVCWN010000165.1:0-6898 GCA_963605975.1 Desulfovibrionaceae bacterium
AAATTCGAGAGGTATCTCTAAAAAAGCATTGAAAATGATTTTTTAGAGATACCCTGAAAGTTTTAAGAAGGTGCACCTTTTTTTTCTTTTAAATTTAGTATAGAATGTGGGCGAAAAAAATATTAGATTATTTTTTTAGTTAGCAAAATCTGGAGGTTGTTGTGGATACTCTTCTTAACCAGTTAGTAAACGGCCTGTCTTTAGGCAGTATCTACGCACTTATCGCACTTGGTTACACCATGGTTTATGGTATTGTAAAGTTGATAAACTTTGCTCATGGTGATGTTATGATGATTGGCGCCTATGTGGGCTATTATGTTTTAAAGGCTGTGGGAACAAGTCCTTTGGGATTTACACTTTCTTTGCTGGCAGCAATGGTGTCTTGCGGACTTTTAAGCCTTGTTATTGAACGCTTTGCATACAGACCTTTGCGAAATGCTCCTCGCTTGAATTCTTTAATTACCGCTATTGCAGTTGAATTGATTCTTCAAAACGGAATGCGTGTTTTGCCTTTTGCAGGTCCAACTCCACGTTCATTCCCTACAATCAACAGTTCAAAATTCCATATTTTTGGCGGCCATGTAGAAATTTCTACAATACAGATTCTTGTAATCGGGCTGTCAATTGCCCTTATGGTTATTCTTACTTTGATTATAAATTACACCCGCACCGGTAAGGCTATGCGCGCTGTTTCCCACGATTTAAAGGCTTCTTCCCTGATGGGAATTAACGTAAACAGAACGATTGCAATTACTTTCGTAATCGGTTCAGTGCTTGCGGGGGTAGGCGGCATTCTTTACGCAACCAGCTATCCGAAAATTGAACCTACCATGGGCTACATTCCGGGCCTTAAGGCTTTTGTGGCTGCGGTTTTGGGTGGAATTGGTTCCATTCCTGGAGCAATGCTGGGTGGCGTTTTACTGGGTGTCCTTGAAACTATGACAAAGGCTTACATCTCTTCTCAGTATGCAGATGCAATTACATATTCAATTCTTATCATAATCCTTCTGGTAAAGCCGGCAGGTTTGCTTGGTAAGAAGCAGACGGTTAAGGTTTGATGGAGGTTATGATGTCAGATAAAAATAAAAATTTAAAAGCCTTTTTCATTCCTTTGGTTGCTTCTTTGCTGGTGATTTTTTTACCTTCTTTGTTGATTAAGGAAAAAATCATCAATGCTTATTTTGCACAGATTTTGACACTGGCTGGTGTAAATGCCATTATGGCCATTTCCGTAAACATGGTTTGCGGTATTACGGGCCAGTTGTCTTTGGGACAGGCAGGTTTTCAGGCTGTTGGAGCATACGCTGTAATTCTTTTAACTCAGAATGCCCACATTCCTCTTCCTTGTAGCATTATTCTTTCCGGTTTGATTGCGGCTTTACTGGGATTTTTGATTGGATTTCCAACCCTTAAGCTGGAAGGCGATTACCTTGCCATTGTAACGCTGGCTTTTGGTGAAATTATCAGAATCGTTCTTACAAACCTTAAGGATATAACAGGCGGCCCTAATGGAAAGCAGTTCCTTACTATCATGAAGAATTTGCAGTGGGGACCGACTGTTTCTTACTTTGTCATAATGCTGTCTTTGGTTTTGATTGTGGTTTTGCTGAATAACTTTATTCGTTCCACATTCGGTCGTGCCATTTTGGCTGTTCGCGAAGACGAAATTGCGGCAGAAGCAAGCGGCTTGGGCGTTTTCAAATACAAGATGACTGGTTTTGTAATCGCTTCATTTATTGGAGGAATTGGCGGTGCCCTTTACGCTCCACTCATCGGTTTCATTAAACCGGAACTTGCTTCATTCAACAATTCTATTAACCACTTGATTTATGTTGTTCTTGGCGGAATGGGTTCAATTTCGGGCGGCATTTTGGCGGCTTACGTTTTGACTATTTTGCAGGAAATGCTTCGTTTCTTAAAGGATTACAGACTTTTGATTTATCCGGTAATCCTGATTTTGGTAATGCTCTTCAGGCCTCAGGGACTTTTGGGAACAAAGGAATTGAGCATTGTAAAATTTTCAAACGGCGTGGTTGGAATGTTTAGAAAATTATTTTCTAAAGGAAGAAAATCTGAAAGTCAAAAGAAGGAGGAAAAATAATGGCAGAGGAAAAACTTCTTCTTAGCGCTAAAGATCTTTCTATAGTTTTTGGCGGACTTAAAGCTGTAAATTCTTTTAATCTTGATATTCACGAGGGTGAATTGATTGGTTTGATTGGGCCTAACGGGGCAGGTAAGACAACTGTTTTTAACATGCTGTCTGGGGTTTACAAGCCGACTTCTGGTACAATCACTTTTATTTCCAAGAGGGGCAATCCTCACATTACAAATAATAAAAAGCCTTCACGCCTTAATCACATGGGCATTGCCAGAACATTCCAGAACATTCGTCTTTTTGGCGCCCTGACTGTTTTGGACAACGTAAAAATCGCCCTCCATTCAAGCAGGAAAATCACACCACTTGATGCTCTTTTAAGAACGGGCCGTTTTAAAAAAGATGAAAATCGCATGACAGAAAAGGCTGAAAGTCTTCTTGAACTTTTTGGTCTTGCTGGAAAAAAGGCTGAACTGGCAAAGAATCTGCCTTACGGGGAGCAGAGAAAACTAGAAATTTGCCGTGCCCTGGCATCTGAACCAAAGCTGCTTTTGCTGGACGAACCTGCTGCCGGAATGAATGGCCAGGAAACAGAAGAACTTATGGAAATGATTTGTAAGATTAAGGAAAAGTTTAATCTTACAGTTTTGCTGATTGAACATGACATGAAACTGGTTATGGGCATTTGTCAAAGAATTATTGTTTTGAACTACGGTTCAATTATTGCGGAAGGCTTGCCTGAAGAAATTCAGAAAAATCCTAGCGTAATTAAGGCTTATCTTGGTTCAGACTTTGAAAGTCAAGTGGAGGGTGAGTAAATGAGTCTTCTTGAAGTAAAAGATTTAAAAGTTTCTTACGGGGCAATTAAGGCTCTTCACGGAATTTCTTTTAAAGTTGATGAAGGTGAAGTTATTTCTTTGATTGGTTCTAATGGTGCTGGAAAAACGACAACCCTTCATGCCATTTCAAATATCATCAAAAAGGAAAGCGGACAGGTTTTCTTTAAGGGAAAAAATATTTCTTCCCTTTCGCCGGATAAAATTGTTACCCAGCATTTAATTCAAGTGCCAGAGGGCCGCCGCGTTTTTGCAAACATGTCTGTTAAAGAAAATTTGCAAATGGGTGCCTATACCAGAAGGGATTTTTCTAAAATTAAGGAAGATTTGGACTGGGTTTACAGTCTTTTTCCCCGCTTAAAAGAAAGAATCCGCCAGATGGCCGGCACTTTGTCTGGTGGTGAACAGCAGATGCTTGCTATGGGCAGGGCTCTTATGTCCAGACCGGAATTGCTTTTGCTGGATGAACCTTCTATGGGACTGGCTCCAATTCTGGTAGATGAAATTTTTGATATTGTAAAAAAGATTTCTGCCGCAGGAACAACAATTCTTCTGGTAGAACAAAATGCCTTTAAGGCTTTGTCTATTGCTAACCGTGCCTACATCCTTGAAACTGGCAACATTGTAAAGGAAGGCTTGGCTAAAGATTTGATTTTGGATCCTTCTGTAAAAGCAGCTTATCTTGGTGGCTGATTTACTGCTTGCTTTTACTGGCCCTTTGTGGTGACTGGCCACAGTGTCTGTTTACCAGTCCTTTTGACATTTCGAAGATAAAAAAAAGACCGTCTTTTTTGAAGGCGGCCTTTTTCTTTTATGGAAGTTAATTTTTTACAGCTTAAACTGTTCAAATTCCCTTTTGATTTCGTCAACAGAAGTTTTGTTTTCATTGGCGCTTTTGTTTACATCACTGATGGAATTTTTCAAGTTTTCGGTTGCGGCAAAACTTTCTTCTACTGCGGTCATGGTTGAATCCGAAGCGTCTACAACTACTGACATAAAGTCGCGCAGCTTTTGTGCTGCATCTGCTCCGCTTTGTGTAAGAGAGTCTACTGTCTTTACTGCATTTACAACCTGGATGGTAGAAGCCTGTGTTTCCTCAGCACCAGCATTCTGTTCTTCCATAGCGCTTGAAATCTGGTTAACCAGCTGGGCATTTTGACCAACTTTTTCTGCAACTTCATTGAATGAATTTCCTGCAGAATTGATGGCATCAACTCCGGCATCAATTTTTTCTGTCATAAGAGAAATTTGTTCCTGGATTTCTTTTGCACTGTTTGCAGAAGATTCTGCCAGGTTTCTGACTTCGTCTGCAACTACGGCAAAACCAGCACCAAACTGACCTGCATGGGCTGCTTCAATAGCCGCATTCATTGAAAGAAGGTTTGTCTGCTGGGCAAGTGACTGAATGGCTTTTACAATTTGTGTTACTTGGTCAGAATATTCCTTTATTTCTTTCATGGTAGAAACTGCGTTTGTAATGGACTGCTGGCCCTGGGCAGAAGTTTGTGTTAAAAGGTCTGAAGTTTCCTGGGCTTTTTTTGCAGTGCTTGTTACTGTTGCAATGCTGGCCGTCATCTCTGTAACTGAAGAACTGATGTTTTCTACAGCAAGCGTTTCTTCGGCAACTTGCTTTTTTACGTTTTCTACAGATTCTACAAGGCTAAGGATGTTTTTGTCTGCTTCAAGGACTAAAGAATTTTGCTTTGTAGAATTGTCATTAATTTTAGCCAAAGTGCCTGACATTTGATTTAATGCGCTGCCAGCAGATGCTACAGAATCCGTAATAAGATTTGCGGCAGTGTAAACATCATTTGTTTTGGAATTGAGCTGATTTATCATTGAAGAAACCTTGTCCATCGTTTTGTTGATGGATGTGGCAAGGTCGCCAAAGTCGTCCAGGGTGGAAATGGAAATGCGTCTTGTTAAATCACCTTTTTTGGTAATTTTGTCCATGGCAAGGGCTACTTTAGAAATGCGTTTTGTAATCAGTATGATTAACCATATAATAAGGCAGGCTGAAATCCAGATAGAAACGAAAAGTGCAAGAAATATTTTTTTTGCAGGGTGAAAGTCTGGTCCTAAGTGGATTGTGCCCCATGTTACTGCGATTAAATTTATGGCAAGAATGTACATGCATGACAGGGATGTAAGAATGATTGTAGTTGAAAGTTTTGCAGAACGGGCCTTTTCGTAACCTTCGAGTGTGTGGATTTTTAAGAGTTTGCGGAATTTTTCAAGGAGTACGTCAAGGAGTAAAACTGAAGAAACACATGAAGCAATTCCGAATGAAAGGGCGTGAAGCAATATGAGGGTAACTCTTGTGGTTTCAAAGTCATAAAGCCCCCTGTAAACACCGATTAAAATTTGTGCAAACTGGCCTACAAAAAATCCTACAAAGGAAACTGCAATGGTGGCACGGTTTAAAAGTTTGTAGCACCTTAAACATTTTATTTTTTCTTCTTCGGTTGGTATGTAATTTTCATTTTTGATCTTTTTTACGATTAAATCAAAAGGTCTTGCTATAAAATATGCCGCAAAACACGTCAAGGCTAAAAGTCCCAGTGTAAGCCCCAGGGTTGTGAAAAATCCTGAACCAAAGAAACGGCTGAGGTTATTATAGAAGAAAGCAAGGGCCGTCATGCGCAGAAAACATACTGCAATAAGATTCATTTCAACCAAAATGATGGAATAAATTATAAATATACTCATTCTTTTTACCTACCGAAACATATTATAATGCAAATAACTTCTTGTAAATATAAATTAGCGTTATTCATTTAAAAAATATCAAAAATCTCTAGGGGGGGGGTACTAGTATTTTGTCTAGTATGGGTAAAATCAAAAAAAATTGAAATGCTTTCCTATGGAAGAAAAATCCCCAAAAAAATCTGAAATCACCAAAATTATAAATCCAAAAAAGATCTTAAATCCTTTTTTTAAGAATAAGGGCATCTCTAAAAAATCATTTTAATTAACATGGATTTAACAGAAAGTTCGCTTTTTTTTAACACAGGTCTTTTATTTTTAAGTCATCTTAGGTGGCCGGGAAAGGCCTGGAGGAAAATATGAAAATTGTAGGAAAAATGACAGCTTTACTTTTGGCTGGTGCAGCACTTCTTTCTTTTGCAGGATGTAAGGATGATGAATGGAAGGCAAGTTCGGATATTTCTGTAATCAGCCGTGAAGATGGTTCGGGAACACGTTCTGCTTTTATTGAATTGTTTGGAATTGAAAAAAAAGTTGACGGTAAGAAAACTGATTTTACAACGACTGATGCTTCTGTTACAAACTCAACTGCCGTAATGCTTACAACTGTTGCAGGCGACCAGTATGCAATTGGTTATGTTTCGCTGGGTTCTTTGAATGATTCTGTAAAGGCTTTGGATGTTGAAGGGGCTAGTGCAAGTGTTGAAAACATCAACAATGGTTCTTATAAGATTGCCCGCCCTTTTAACGTTGCAGTTAAAGATGACCTTTCTGCTTCAGCCAAAGATTTCTTGAATTACATTTTGTCTGACCAGGGTCAGAATGTTATTGAAAGCAACAAGTATATAAAAGTTTCTTCTGGCACTTATGAAGGAACTGCTGGTGAAGAAAAGGTTGTTGTTTCCGGTTCAAGTTCAGTCAGCCCTGTAATGGAAAAATTGATTGAAGCTTACAAGGAAATTAATCCTTCTGCAAACATTGAACTTCAAACTTCAGATTCAACAACTGGTGTTCAAAATGCAATCAGCGGAACATGTGATATTGGTATTGCCAGCCGCTCCCTTAAGGCAAGTGAACTTTCTGAGGGTGTAAACGAAATTACAATTGCTATGGACGGAATTGCAGTAATTGTAAACAAGGCAAATCCTTTGACATCAATTACAAAAGACCAGGTTGAATCAATTTTCACCGGCACTTGTACCGCATGGAATGAAATTGTAAAGTAGATTTTGCTTTGATTGAGACGGCTTCTATATAGAAG
>CAVCWN010000166.1:0-2297 GCA_963605975.1 Desulfovibrionaceae bacterium
GCTTTGACACAGGAGTGGTTGTTTCGTAAACAGTGGCTGCTTTGACACAGGGGCATTTGTTTCGTAAACAGTGGCTGCTTTGACACAATGACACTGGTTTCGTAAACAGTGGCTGCTTTAACACAGGGGCGGTTGTTTCGTAAACAGCGCCCTCTTCACCACAGCGGCACATCTTTCGTAAACAGTGCCCCCTTACCGCAGAAACACACTTTTTCTAAACAAAAAAGCCCCCCGCAAAAGCAGGAGGCTTTATTTTTTCTACAAAAATTTCACTTACTTAGCAATCTTATACTTAGCCGTTGTAAGCGTGTGGCCGTCTGAATAAATGTCAAAGTAAAGTTCAGAGTTTGCAGTTAAATCAAGGGCTTCGTAGAATTCTTCTATACTAGAAACAGCCTTGCCGTTAACCGCAGTGATTACGTCTCCGTTTTGCAGCCTGAGGGCAGCAGCAGGAGTTTTAGCTGTAATGTTTGAAACAATAACTCCTTTGACTTTTGAATCAAGCTTCAGTTCCTTTCTTATATCATCGGTAATCGGGCTGGCAATAAAGCCAGGCAAGAGCTTACTTGAATCATTAGAAACTTCTTCGCTTCTTTCTTCAATTTTAACAGTCAAGGAAACCTTATTCTTTCCGCGCATTACAGTAAATTCTGCACTGTCACCGGCCTTGATCTGTCCTACTTCACGAACCAGCTGGTCAGTTGTCTTAACTTCGTGACCATTCAATTCAGTAATAAAGTCACCAGGTCTAAGACCACCCTTCATTGCAGGACTGCCAAGGAAAACTTCGCTTGCAAAAGCACCATTTGTTTTTCCAACACCCAGTTCTTCCTTGTATTCATCAGTTACATCAACTAACTGAACTCCCAGCCAGCCGTAAGAAATTTTTCCAGTAGCAATAAACTGGTCAATTGCGCTCTTTACGTTATTGATTGGAATTGAAAATCCTAAGCCCTGGCTGCCACCAGACTGAGAAACAATCCAAGTGTTAATGCCGATTACTTCACCATAAATGTTTACCAAAGGACCACCAGAGTTACCCTGGTTAATAGCAGCATCAGTCTGGATAAAATCCGAAATGGAACCAATTTCGTTACCAGAGCGTCCCGTTGCAGAAACAATACCCTGAGTTACAGAAGCAAAGTATCCCATAGGGCTGCCCAAAGCCAGACAAATGTCACCAGTTTGAACAGTACTTGAATCACCCAAAACCGCAATTGCAATTGAATCATCATCAGATTCAAAAGAAACAAGGGCTACATCAATGCGGGAATCTGTTCCAACAAGAGTGCCTTCAAAAGTGCGCTCATCATTTAACTTAATAGAAATTTTTGAAGCATTTCCGGCAACGTGATTGTTTGTAAGGACATAATATTTGTTGTCTATGTGCTTAACAATAAAACCCGAACCCAAAGACTGCTGTTCCTGAGTCCTAGACTGGCTGTCGTCGCCAAAATCAAAACCCCATTCCTTCAGCCACGGAATTTCACTGAAAGGATTGTATGTTTTAATTTCCTTTGTTTCAGTAACATCAACTTCAACTACAGCAGGCAAAACCTGTGCAGAAATAGAACGGAACGTAGTCTGAAGAGCCTGTGTAACTTCCAGAGAATCCTGTGGAATAGAAAGCGATGGAGTAGAATCCGCAAAAGCAACCTTAGCAGAAGGTCCATTGCAAGAAACCATTAAAAGTGCCGCCAAAGACATGGCCGAAATTTTCAAAAATTGTTTAACAGAGTTCATAACAACCTCCATGGAATATTTATGAATATAATAAATTTTCTGCCAAAAGTGTTACATATTTTTCATTTAATTTCCTGTTATGGGAATCTTGAAAAATTGCAATTTTTGGAGAAGTCGCATTTCCCAACGGCTTTCTGCTTGAAACTGCCCACTTCGTGCTTGTTGCGGGTAGCACCTTCCGCTTTGCTTCAATATTTTTTACTTCGTAAAAAATATCACCTTCGGTGGCCCTCCAATCCGACTAGCGCTGGGGAAAAATCCAGAAGTTTCCTTCGAGTCCAAAAATATTTTTATGAGTAAAATTAAAAGACCTAAAGTTAAAAAATAAAGAAGGCACCATCCTTGGAGCAACTGCTTTACGAATGGAGTGTTTTCTTATAAAAATACGCCTAGCCGCGATGGTAGTGAGCACGAAGTGCGTGCGAAGCCTGGCCTAAATGTTTTACGAAAGAAGTATTAGTTTTCAAAACATGCCTAGCCGGACCTGGAGCCAGGCCAGAGGCCGTCCGAAGGACCGCGCGCAGCAAGTGGCACAAGGGCCGTTTAACAAAAGG
>CAVCWN010000167.1:0-13001 GCA_963605975.1 Desulfovibrionaceae bacterium
ATCCGCCGCCGCTTGCGATTATGGCTTTTTTATTTTGAGAAAGATTTATTTCTTCCAGAATTTTTTTGAATGCAAGACATTCTGCTTTTTTAAAAGCTTCTTCGCCTTCTTCTGAATATATTTGGCGGCAGGTTTTTCCTGTCATTTCTTCCAGAACAAGATCGCTGTCATAAAAGGGCAGGTCCATTTTTTTTGACAGGAGTTTTCCCATGCTGCTTTTGCCACAGTGTTTTATGCCCATTAAAAGAATTGATTTCATTTTTTTGCCTGCCTTTTGTGCGTTTTTTTTTACGCTGATTTTTTTATTTGATTTTATTTTGATTTTACTGGTGGTAAATTAAAAAAATTGCCGGCACTTTTTGAATGGGAGGATTTTCTATTTTTTTCCATTCGTCGATTGTGTGGGTGTGAATGTATTCATTTTCTGTGGTGATGCCGGCCGCTATGCAAAGCAGCGTTTCTTTTTTTAAAGAATGAGTGATGGAAGAAAGCATCTGCAAGTTGCGATAAGGGGCTTCTATAAAAAGTTGAGTCTGGTTTTCTTTATAGACTTTATTTTCCAGCTGGTGCAGGCGGGAAATTCTTTCGTTTGCTTTTACGGGGAGGTAGCCGCTAAATGCGAAAGACTGGCCGTTAAATCCGCTTGCCATGACAGACATTATTATGGAAGAAGGGCCCACTAATGGAATGACGTCTACGTTCTTTTTTTGCGCCATTTGAACAACTGCTGCTCCAGGGTCTGCAACAGCCGGGCAGCCTGCATCCGAAATAACGCCCATTGGCAGCTTTTGTTTTATGATGGGGTCCAGATAGTGGCCTATGGTTTTTAAATCGGTGTGTTCGTTTAATTCGTAAAATGAAAGGTCTTCTATTGAGATGGATTTATCTGTGCGCACTAAAAATCTTACGGCTTCTTTGCGGCTTTCTACAATGAAATGTTTTATGCCTTTTATGATTTGATTGTTGTAAGATGGCAAAACTTTCTGCCAGTCATTGTTGCCAAGAGTGTTTGGAATTAAATAAAGGGCCTTTTTTATTTTTGCTCCTTTTGTTTCTGGGGGATTTTGAATTTCTTCATTTGATTTTTCTTTTGATTTTTCGCTTGATTCATCCATGACTGGATTTTAGCATAATAAGCGGCTTTGTAAAACTCCCGGATTTTCTTGCGGAGATTTTAATTTTGAAATCTCACTAAAAAATATATTAAAAATCAAAAAAAAGTTGAAAACACTTCTTAAATTCTGTAAATTTCTGCTAGTAACGTTTTTAGGGTAACTGGATTTTAAAGATGTCCCTTGTTAACAGGGGAAATGGAGAAAATTATGGCTGTTGTGACTTTGACTGATATTCACAAGACTTATCCCTTGGGGAAAGAAAATGTTGTGGCTGTGAAGAATGCAAATTTTTCTATTGAAAAAGGGGAATTTGCTGCAATTTCCGGACCGTCTGGTTCTGGAAAGTCTACACTTTTAAATATGATAGGTTTAATTGATATTCCGACTGCCGGTTCAATTAACATAAACGGAATTGATGTTTACCAGGGAATTGATTTGTCAAAAACAGAAGTGGCTTCTTCGCGCTGGGCTTCGTCAAGTGATTCTCAAAAAAAGAAAAAGCTGACTTCCATTCCATCAAAACTGGACAAAAGAATTACTGGTTTAAGAAGAAGTCAGATTGGTTTTATTTTTCAGACTTTCAATTTGATTCCGGTTTTAAATGTTTACGAAAATATTGAATTTCCCCTTTTGCTGACTTCTGCAAATAAGGATGCTGAAAGTCCTGTTGATTCATTTTCTAAGGCAGAAAAAAAAGAATGGATTGATTTTTTGATTGAAAAAGTTGGTCTTTCAGAGCATGTAAATCACAAGGCGACGGAACTGTCTGGAGGTCAGAGGCAGCGTGTTGCCATTGCCCGTGCTTTGGTTACGAAAGCGCCTGTTATTCTGGCAGATGAACCTACTGCGAATCTGGATTCAAAAAATTCAGAGCAAATTCTTAAACTGATGAAGTCTTTGAATAAAGATAAAGATTTGCAGACAACATTTATTTTTTCTACTCACGACAGCCGCATTGTTGACATGTGCGATCATGTAATCCACTTGCTTGATGGTGTAATCACAAATGACGAACACAAGACCGGAAGTGATGCTTATGTAACGGAGGTTCACTGATGCGCGAAATTTTTCGTCTTGCAATCAGAAATATAAAGGAACATAAATCAAAATCTCTTATAATTGCATTTTTTATTATCTTTGGAAGTGCAATTGTTATTCTGGGAAATTCTTTTATGGAAAGCGTTAACCGCGGACTGGAAAAAGATTTTCGCAACAACTATACTGGTGACATTGCCATTTCTGCCATTCCGCCAAAAGGTTCTGTAATTGATATTTTTACGATGACTTCTACAAGCATGGCTTTAACCGGACAGATTCCTCAAATTCCTGCTTTGACTGACAGGGAAAAAATTGAAAAAGTTTTATCTGAAACGGAAGGCATAAAAAGTCAAACAAAGTTGGTTAGTTCTCAGGTTTTGATTTTGATGGCAAATGATGAAATTGATTTGACTGCGATTGTAAATGATGACGATCTTGAAATTACAGATTTGCCTTTGGCGGTTCTTTTTGCAGGTGATTCTTCTTCGTATTTTAAAACTTTTCCTGGACAAAAAATTTCTGAAGGAAGATATCCTTCTGACAGTCAGGCGGAAGTTTTGCTGGATGAAAGAATCAAGGCGGGTTATGAGCGCACTTACGGCAAGGAACTGAAGCTTGGTGATAAGGTACTTGTGATGGGGGCCAACACAAAAGGCGTAATTCGTGAAGCAACGGTCTGCGGTTTTTACACTCCTGCAAATGAATATTCTGCAATGTTCCAGTGTGTTTATGCCAGCCCGGATTTGGCGCGTTCCTTTGCGGATTTAACATACGGTTCTTCCCTTGCTTCACAAATAGAGGAAGTGGCAGACACATCCATTTCCCAACTTTCCGAAGAAGATCTTTTTTCTGACGAAGGGGATTTTTTTAATATCGATGATGATGGTTCGGCCCTGCTTAGCTCTGAAGACATTGATTTTGAAAATATTTTGGGCGACACTTCTTTGCGCGATGAATTGAATTTGGTGGACCAGGGGTCTTGGCAATTTATTTTGTTAAAGTGTTCAAATCCTTTTGCGATGGACAAAATGGTCAGTCAGCTGAATGAAAAATTTCAAGCAGAAGGTATTAATGCCCAGGCAATGAACTGGAAAGCAGCTGCCCGGTCTTACACTTCTTCTGTTGAAGGAATAGATATTTTCTTTAACACACTGATTATTGTTTTGGCAATAGTTGTTTTCTTTATCATCATGAACACGATGATTGTGAGCGTTATTGAACGTACCAGCGAAATTGGAACGATGAGGGCAATTGGTGCTGAAAAGAAATTTGTGCGCCGCCTTTTCTTTACGGAAAGTTTGATTTTGACTTTGGGCACTTCTCTTATTGGCACTTTGATTGCTGTTATTTTCGCCTGCATTTTTAATTCATGCAACATAGCTCTTACAAACGAAATTGCAAAAATGATTTTGGGCGGAGGTCAGCTGCATTTTAGTCTTACCCCGCAAATTATAATTTCAACAATTGCAATTTGTGCTTTGGTTGGCATTTTGAGTAATCTTTACCCTGTCGCTTCGGCTCTGAAGATTACACCTCTTAAAGCTTTGTCTAAAGGAAGTGACTGATGAAAACTGTAAAAAAAACTGGTGCCAGGTTTGCAGAAAGATTTGAAGTTTTTCGTTTGGCAATAAGAAATTTAACTAGAAACAAAAGAAGAAATCTGGTACTTGCAATAGCTATTGCCTTTGGATTTTTTGTTGTAACTGTGATTGACGGTTTGACGACAGGCGCGGTTGGAAATCTGGAAGATGAAATAACTGAACTGGCCGGTGGAACTGTAATGATTGCCGGTTACGAAAAAGTCCCTGGTGAAAGTGAAGGTAAGTATCAGTTAGTAAATATTATTCGTGACAAGGAATATATTTCTTCAATAGTAGATGAGTTGAATATTGACTACAAATATTTTTCCCGCTACACAGCTTCTGCAGGTCAGTTGATTTTTTCTGGAAAGAAAATTCTTGGAACTGTTTACGGCCGTGATTTCGCTCAAGATAAAAATTTAATTGATTCATTTAAAATTCTTGAAGGTTCGCTGGAAGACATCTACGATGAAAATGCAATTGTCATGAGTGAGCAAATGGCAGAAGCCCTCAACATTCAACTGGGCGATACTGTCATGTATAAGGCTACAACGATTTACGGTCAACTGGAATTTGGCGAATTCGTTTTAAAGGCAATCATCAAGGGAAATTCTTTTATGAGCGGTATGATTGCTTATGCGAACATTGAAACAATCAATAAACTGGTTTCTATTCCAGAAGGCGGTTATTCAACATTCACTATTTTCCTTAACAATAAAAATTTGCAGAATGTTGTTGCCCAGTCGATTGAAGAAAAAATTCGAGAGGATGGAATAAATGTTTCCAGTAGGGCCCAGGCAGCTCTTACTAATCCGTCTAATATTGGGCGGGGAATAGACAAGCAGTTTGTTGGTAACGACATTGTCTGGGACGGAGTAAAGTACGGCGTTGAAAGTTTGAACGATGAAATACCTGCAATGAAGACTGTGCTTTATGTTATTCATGTGATTACTTTTGTAATCCTGCTTGTAATTCTTTTGATTGTAATGGTTGGAATTTCAAACACCTACCGCATGGTTTTGCTGGAAAGAATTCGCGAAATTGGAACGATGCGTGCTTTGGGAATGAGTGGAAAAAATACAGGTCGTGTCTTTACAACAGAGGCATTAATTCTTTCTGTTTTTGGAGCCATTGCGGGGCTTTTAGTCGGAATCATTTTTATGATTTTGATTGGCCTTCCTTCTATTCACAACCAGGCGGTACAAATGTTTTTGTATAAATCCCATATGACTTTTAAATTGTCTTTGGGAACAATAATTCTTCAGTTTATTTTGATGATTTTAATGACAACGATTGCAGTGAGCGGTTCTGCAAAAAAAGCGGCAAAAATGCAGCCGGCAGAAGCCCTTCGCACTGTAAAATAATTTTGTGGAGGAAAGAAAATGAAAAAGATGGCAAAGACTTTTATTTTTATACAGGCACTTTGTTTGTCAGCAATGGCTTATGCCCAGGTTTCGGATGCTGACAGCGAAAAGGCTTTTAAATTGATGGAAGCGACAGACAATGCTCTTGCCTACAAGGGAGACTATTCAGCAACAATGTCTGTTATTGTGGAACAGCCTGGTAAGGCCAAACAAAGCCTTCAGTACAAAATTTTCCAGCGCACGGATCAGGAAAAATTAACACTGGTTCAGCTTTTTCCGGAAGCAGATAAGGGAACTGGTTACTTGATGGACGGAGATAACATTTGGGTTTACGATCCGATCAGTCGTAAATTTACCCACACATCTTTAAAAGAAGCTTTGGGCGAATCTGATATAAAACTTGATGATGTGGATCGTTCTAAAACCCACTGGCGGGACAACTACAAAGTTAGTGAATTAAAAAGCGGTAATCTTGGAAAATATGAAGTTTACATAGTAACGCTTACGGCAAAGACTACAAATCCTTCTTATGCAAAAACTTCTTATTACATTCGAAAAGATGTAAATTTGATTTTGAAACAGGAAGATTTTTCTTCTTCTGGCCGCTTGATGAGGACGACTCTTATTCCAAAGTATACAAAAGTTCCGGCAGGTTATGTGCCTACTCAAATTATTATGAGGGATGAAATCAATGTGGGCGAAAGTACCCAGGAAATAATTTCGGATTTGACTTTTGATAAATTGCCTGACACAATTTTTACAAAGGCTTACATTGAAAGTTTGAATTAAGTGTATCTCTAAAAAATCATTTTCGATGTTTTTTAGAGGCTCCCCTAATTTGATTTTGAAGGTGCAGACATTAATGTTGATTTGCTGCACCTTTTTGAGAGGAATGATAATGAAAAAAATAATTTTTATTTTAGCCGGATTTTTCTTATTGTCTGCGGGAAATGTTTTTTCGCAAAATGCAGATGATTCTTTTTTTTCGGATGAAATGATTGAAGGTGAAAGTGGGGCGCCTTCTTTAACAGAAGATTTTTCTTCAAGTGATGACGCTTTTTTTTCAAATGAAATGATTGAAGGAAGTGACGCTTCTTCGCCATCAGATGATGATTTTTTTTCAGATGATGGAATCGTGGATTTTACTGGACCTACCAGTCAGGATACTTCTTTAAATTCCGCCCCTTCTTCAAAAGAAAAAAATGATTTGTCACACGGAGTCCTTTTTGAAAACGGAAGTATAAAAATTGGTGGAAAATTTTCTACATCTCTTTCTACAAGCACTACTTTGTACAAGGCACCAGCTGAAACAGAAAGTACTTCTTCTGAAAGCGATGGTACTTCTGCAGGTGACTTAACAGGTGGCATTACTGGAAGTGATGGCTCTTCTACAGAGGGGGCTTCTTCAAGCGAAGAAACTTTTTCTGACAGACTCAAGGATACAACTTTGACTCCTACCGCGGACGCAACTTTTACGATTGACGCCCGCCCTTCACAGACATTAAGAATGTATTCAAAATTCCAAGTGTCTTACCCTTTTACAAGTGCAAATATTTCTTCAGACTCTTTTTCCCTTTCGTCTTTAACGTCAGCTCAGTCACTTTCAAATGTTTCTGCAAGCGACGTTTTTTCTGTAAAAGAATTGTTTACAGATTTTTCTTTTTATGACAGAGCCTTTTTCAGGTTTGGACTTCACACGGTTTCCTGGGGAGCAGGGCTTTTGTATTCGCCTGTTTCGGATATGATAAACACTTCTTCAATTGACATTATGAATTACACAGAAGCTGTGTCTCCTTCGTTTAACTTGCGGGGACAAATTATTTTTCCTGGCAGCATGAATACCCTTTATTTTTATTTGATTCCAGATTCTTCTTCGACAAGCGCAAAATTGATTGACACTGCTTTGGCTGCAAAATATGAATGGCTTGCAGGAGGCTGGGAATTTGGAGCAGGGGCTTTTTATAAATATCAAAGTCCTTTTAAATTGATGTTTACTGCAAGTGGCAGCATAAAAAAGTTCGGCTTGTTTGCAGAGGCAGTTTATCAGTTTGGATCCGAAAGTGAATGGAATGATTCGCCAGACAGTCGCGATGACAAAACAAATATTTTTCAGTTGACCGCTGGTACAATGTACTACTGGAAGGATCCTTCAATCACATTTATTGGTCAATATTATTATGATGGCAACAAAGATGATTTAAGTCATAAATATTTTACAAAGGGACACAATCTTGCAGCTGTAGTTTCTTTTGGTCAAATTGCTGGTAATTCTGACTGGTCTGCTTCTTTGATCGGAATTATGAATGTGGGTCACGAAAAAATGACTGCTGAAGAAATTTCTTCTTCTGTGACAGATGAAGAATATGGAAGTCTGGCAGACAGGATAATTGAAGAAACCGGCGGTGAATATACTTACTATGATTCTGACGGTACAAAGCACACAGGCACTTATACTCGGGAGCAATTGATTGAAGTGTTAAAAGATGCGAGTGACAGTGGAAGTGATACAGCTAACTCTGCCGTAAACCAGGCAACTGATGCAGTAAATTCTATTTTGAATACGCTGACACTTTACGCAGCAGTAACTTATTCTCCAAACGATTATATTTCTGTTTCTGCAGGTCCTTACCTTACATTCAGCGACTGGGGAAAAGCCCCAAATGTTTACTTCCAGATGAAGGTGAGCCTGGGGGGCGGAAAGTTTTAGAAAAAGGGTTTTTTGGAACTTGATTTTTAGATGATAAGTCTGTCTGGTGGAAATGTTCTTTAAGGGCAGAAAATTTTTCCACTGGCAATTTTGCAAAGGCATTTTTTATTTTAGGGTATCTCTAAAAATTGCAATTTTTAGAGATACCCTTTAAGGAAAAAAACTCCTCAAAAGATTTTTTCTTTTGGGGAGTCTTTTTTTGAGAGTAGCTTTTTTTTAGTAAAATTTATGCTGCGAAAAAGAGGGCGAAGAAATGTAAGACTGCACCGGCACATGTGAAGATGTGGAAAATTCCGTGGGCGCCTTTTACGTTTCTGAGCTTGTAGAAGAATGAACCCAGCAAGTAGGAAGCGGCTGCAGCGTAGAAAAATATTTTTACGTTTTGACTAAGGTTTTTGTTTAAAGCAATCAGCACTGTAAGAACTATGCCGCCTGCAAAATAAAGAAATTCTGAAAGGCCGTTCATTCTGACTTGCAGGGTTGAATACATGATGCTGAAGAAAAGTGCCAGTGCCCAAAGAACTATGAAAATTGCCCAGCGTGGAGAAGATTCTGCTTGTACCAGAAGATATGGAGAATAGGCTCCAGCCAGCCAGAAGAATGTTGCTATTCTAGTGAGGGATGAAAAAACTTTTTTTGCACTGGTGTCTGTAAGGGCGTGGTACAAGGTGCTCATGAGGAAAAGCAAAAAGAGGAAAGATGCATAAAGTGAGTAGCTGACCACTAAAAGATTTTTGTTTTCCGTTTTAACGAGTGAAGCCTTTATTACTAAAAGAACAAGTATGGCAATAGAAAGACATGCTGCAATTCCATGGGTAATTGAATTGAAAATGTCTTCGCCTAAAGTGTATTCGTGTGACCTTCTGGAATTGTATGCAATTTTAGCATTTGCTTTTTCTGCACGTTCTTCTTTTTTTTCTTCCTTTTCTTTTTGTTTGGAAAGTTTTAAATTTGGATTTTTAGAGTATTCAAGTTTTACTTCCCTGATGTTTTCTCTAGCCTGTTTTTTTATCATGCGGATTGCGTCCTTCTTTTTTGCTTTTAAGGACTTGCGTGTAATTTTGTGTGAAATATCAGCCATTTTTCTACCTCTGAATTTTTTTGAAACTTTTTACAAAAGCTGTTCCTGGAATTTTATTTTTTAGGAACACTTCTAAATTATCGCATAAAAGTTTACTAAAATAAAGGGGGCGACAAAAAAGTTTTTTTTGTCACAGCAAATTTTTGCGAATGTGATTTTTCTGGTTGGATTTTGCGCGTTAGGCTATGGAGCACCCGCGAAGGCACTTTCAAGTGCCGAAGCGGAAGAAAAAGTCTGCATTATTTATGCAGACTTTTTCTTTGAGGGTTACCGAAGTGCGGAACAGCCGGTATGAAGAAAAAGTTTAACGCCCATAAAAATATAAATTGATTTTTGATTGCAAAAGTTTATAATGTGGGCCTATGAGCGAAACAATTAATTTGACAGACAAATGTCCTTGTGGTTCTGGAAAAACTTATGGTGAATGTTGCCAGCCACTTATTTCTGGAAAAGCAAAAGCTGCTACTGCTGAAGCTTTGATGCGTGCCCGCTACACTTCTTACGTTGTTCATGCGATTGATTTTATTATCAACACTTGTGAAAAGGGTGAAAAAATTGCGGAAATTGATCGTAAGGCTACGGAAGACTGGAGCAACAAATCTACATGGCAGGGTCTTAAAATTTTAAGAACTGAAAATGGTAAGGAAAATGATGAAGAAGGTATTGTTGAATTTGAAGCAACATACAGCCAGAAAGGTGTGCGCGATGTTCATCATGAAATTGCTGCTTTTAAAAAGATTGATGGTGAATGGCTTTATACTGAAGGCATGATGCGGCCGACAACTGTTGTTCGCGAAACAAGAAAAGTTGGTCGCAATGAACCTTGCCCTTGCGGTTCTGGAAAAAAATATAAGAACTGCTGCGGTAAAAATATTTAAACTTTTTTAAATTCTATGGCAGAAAATATTTATACTGGCTTTCATGCGATTGAAGAAAAAATCCGCCACTATGATTTTCAGCAGAAAAAATCTGGAAAAAAGCCGCTGAATCTGGAAGTGAAAATTTTTTATTCAAAAGCTGGGCCTCGCGTGAAAAAAATTTTATCTCTGGCAAAAGATGTGGGCATTGAATGTCTGGAAAAGGATGAAAAATTCTTGGACAGTAAAGTTGCTGCTTTGCCGGAAGAGGCGCGTGAACATCGTGGAATTCTTTTGCTTGCGACGGGCGACGCTGAACAAGTGCGCGCTTCTAATTCGGTGCAGCTGGAGCAGTGGCTTTTAAAGTGTCCGGAAAAAGCGACGGTTCTTATTTTGGACAGTGTTACGGATCCTCACAATGTGGGAGCGGTCATTCGTTCCATGGACCAGTTTGGCGCTGACCTTTTGATTTTGCCTGACCACAGAAGTGCGGGTGATGTTTTTACAAGCGAAATTGTTGCCCGTACGAGTGCTGGTGCAAGTGCCTATGTACCTGTTGCTAGCGTGACAAATCTGGTGCGTTCGGTGCAGCTTTTAAAGGATGCGGGTTTTTGGATTTTTGGAGCAGATGCGGGAGGCCAGTCTTTGCAGAATGTTGAATTCCCTCAGAAAACTTGTCTGGTTATGGGCAGTGAGGGTAGCGGCATTAGTCATTTGCTGGAGGATTCCTGCGATAATCTGGTTTCTATTCCAACTTGCGGTAAAATTGACAGTTTGAATGTTAGCGTTGCAGCTGGAGTTTTGCTTTACGAACGTTACAGACAGTCTTTGACTTTATAGGTTGAATAGGGTAAAATTGATTTCTAGTTATGGCAATGATAACCGCTCAACAGTTGGCCCAGTATTATAATGATTACAAGGCAACTGAGATAACTTTTACGAAAGCAATTCTTAAGACTTTAGGTCTGGATCCTCGCCAGGTTTATTTAAAGATTGATGGTGAGCAGTGGCCTTGTATTGTCAATTCAGCTTCTTTTACTCTTGCCAGAATTATTATTGGCAGGAACGGCGGCGCTTTTCAGCAAATTGTCAAAAATCAAAATCATACTATAAACCTTCATTTGAATTTCAGGCAGTCAACTGGTCAGTTGGTTGGATTTTTTGTGTCTGGAAAAGTAACTGATGTTGTTCCTTACATGCAAAGCCAGGAACTGGTTGTAATAACTATTGCCTATAACCAGAGACCGCCTGATGATTTCATAGAAGTTATTGGTAACTTAGTTGATGCTAATCAAAATGCCTTAAGGCGGAAGGAAGACCGTATTATTATTAACGCTGATTCTTGCCGCAAGATGGGGCTTCTAAAAGGGGAAACTCTTGTTGCCATCCAAGGGGTGCCGCGCCACTGTATTTTGCGCGATATTTCTTTTGGCGGTGTAAAAATAATTCTTATGGGACTTGCTCAGTTTTTGATGAACAAGGATGTTGTGGTTCAGCTGGAATTTGATGAGCCCCGCGAAAGAATTATTTTGCGCGGCGTTATTCTGGGAACAAGTCCAATCGATGGCAGAAAAGATATGGTTGCTGCAAACGTGCGCTGGTATGAAGACAGTATTTCTTTTTCTTATAAGATTCATATCAACAATTATCTTACTACGACAAGAAAGGAACAGTTGGACAGCACAACTAAAATGCAGCCAAAGCAGCTGTCTGCTTCTGAATTGCAGGCTAAGGCTGATGAAGAAGCGTTGATGGAAAAAAAGACGGCTGAAAAGAATGCCCAGTCTGCGCCTAATGCCAGTGGGGCAAAGGAAAGTGCTTCTGCTACAAATGCTGGACCTTCAAAAGATGCGGGCCCTTCAAATAATGCTCCTTTGGATGATTTGTCTTTTTTGGACTCCCTGCCAGAAATTTAATTTAGCTTTTGTCAGGCTCCTGAAAACAAAATGCCGGGAGCCTTTAAAATATTTTCCAAAACAAATTTTACTTTTAAGGTGGCTCTATGAATCCTGCAAATCCTTTAGATTCTGTTTATTTTATAAATTTTCCTGATGATTTAAAACTTTCTGAAAATGCCCTGCAGCTGGATCCTTCCATTCCTTTGCCTGTTCAAAAAAAAGAAAAAGATGATGCGGACAATTTTAATCCAAAAGAAATTTCTGCTGAACAGATTTTGTCCGGCATTTTGTCTGTTCTAGCATACGACAGTCAAAATAAAAATGCGGATTACTACAGAAAAATAATCAAGCAGGCAAGGCCAAATATTCTTCGCGATTTAACAGAAGCTGCAATCCTTAAAACGAAAAATGAAGAGTGGGATTTGGCAGAAGAAATTTTTATGGCAGTAAAGGGCATTCAGCCTGATGATAAAAAAATCTATTTGAACCTTGCACTCTTTTTTGATCAAAAGGCGGATTCTTATAGACGGCTTAGTCTTTATGATGACGCGGATGCTTATGATGACAGCGCCCGTCATTATTACACAGAGGCTATGGATGCCATTCCTGAAATTCCAGAAGCATTTTTCAATGCAGGATTTTTTTATCTTAAGCAAAATAATTTTTCTGAGGCCAAAGGCTGTTTTGAAAATTTCTTAGCACTTACAGCTGACACTCCGGACGAAAAAATGGGACAAGACGGTCTTTACAGAAAAGAGCGTGCCCAGGAATTAATCAATAAAATCAATGAACGCAATCTTGATGAAAGTCAATTTCAGCAGGCATATAAATTGATTTCTTCTGGAGAGGAAGAAAAGGGACTTGAGGTTGTAAGAAAATTTTTGGAAAATCATCCGGCGGTCTGGAATGCATGGTTTTTGCTGGGCTGGGGCCTTAGAAGACTGGAGCGTTTTGAAGAAGCAAAGATGGCTTTTGAAAAAGCAAAAGAATGTGAAGGCGATGATGAAAATGCGGATACTCTGAATGAGTTGGCCATTTGCCAGATGGAAACAGGGGATTTTGAAGGCGCTCTTATTTCTTTAAATGACGCTCTTTTAATTGATGTTGATAACGTGAAAGTTATTTCTAATCTGGGGGAAGTGTATCTTCGTATGGGCAACAAGGAAGAAGCGAAAAAATATTTTAAAACCGCTCTGGAACTTGACCCTAATGATAAAATTTCCCGCTACGAATTGGACCGGTTGGGGGAGTGATTTTTTAGGATGTGATTTGCTGCTTTTGTGACGGTGTCTTGTTTTCAAAAGAGATGTTGCTTTCGTAAAGACGCACAGCTTTTGAAAGAAATGCTGCTTTCGTAAAGA
>CAVCWN010000168.1:0-5734 GCA_963605975.1 Desulfovibrionaceae bacterium
GGGTGTCTGTTTCCAAAACAGGTGCTGCTTTACGAAAGAGGTGTCTGTTTCCAAAACATCCGCTTCTTTACGAAACAAGTATACCTTTCCAAAAGCCATCTCTATCTACAAAAAGAGGCACTGCTTTACGAAAGCAGTGCCTCTTAACAAAAGTAATATCAGTTTAAGAGTATCTCTAAAAAAATCATTTTCAATGCTTTTTTTAGAGCTGCCTCTCGAATTCTAAGTCTTTGAAATATAAAGACTTAAAATGTCGCTTTTTCAATGTTATCTCTAAAAATTGCAATTTTTAGAGGCTCCCTTAACATTCCTTTCCCAGTTCAAAAGCCTTTTTATTCAATTCCAAAAATTTTTCCGGAACATTAGCTTCAAGCCCTTTGATCCAGACATCTTCAGGAATTTCAGAAAAATAATTTGAAAGGCGGCCCAAAAGTGCAATGTTTACAGCCTTTGCAGACCCAGCCTTTTCCGCAATAGCAAGAAAATCCCTAGCATCCACTTTAGCGCCCTTAGCCTTCAGTTTTTCAATAAGATTTTCCGGGTAAATGGCATTGCCCGTAATGACCGGCATAGGTTCCATTTTTTGTGTATTTGTGATGATAAGGCCATCTTTCTTTAAGAATTCAATCCAGCGGGCAGCTTCCAGTTCCTCAAAAGAAAGAATAATATCAGCTTGGCCCTTGTCAATCACCGGGGAATAAACCTTTTGGCCATAGCGCACATAAGTTACAACAGAACCGCCCCTCTGGCTCATTCCGTGGATTTCAGAAACTTTTACATCAAAGTCCATGTGCATTAAAACCCAGCCCAAAACCTTGCTTGCCAAAAGTGTCCCCTGACCGCCAACGCCTGCTATCAAAATATTTTTTGTCATTTTTTCCATCACAAAGCTCCAAATTTACAAAGCTGAGAACAAACCTTGCAGCCCAGACATATAGTCCTGTCAATTACAGCCTTTTTGTTTTTAAAACTGATTGCAGGGCAGCCAATCTTCATGCAGGCCTTGCAGCCAACACACTTTGACTCTTCTACTTGGATAGGCGGATTGTGCTTAGTGCCCTTTATCATCACGCAAGGTCTTCTGGAAATAATAATGCTAGCTTCATCCGCTTCAAGTTCTTCCTTCAAGACTTTTTCAAAATTTGCAAGGTCATAAGGATCAATAACAGTAACCCTGTTAAAGCCCAAAGCGTGGCACAGTTCTTCAAGATTTACCTTTCCTGCTGGGTCGCCGTGAATATTTTTTCCGGTTGTAGGATTTTGCTGGTGGCCTGTCATTCCGGTAATTGAGTTGTCCAAAATGATTATTGTAGACTTACTCATATTGTAAGAAATGTCCGTGATTCCAGTCATTCCCGAATGAATAAAAGTTGAATCCCCAATAACGCCAACACTTCTTTTTTCAGCATCGCGGCCCAAAGCCTTGTTAAAACCATGCAGGCCGGAACATGAAGCTCCCATGCATACATTCAAATCCATGGCATTCAAAGGAGCTAAGGCGCCCAAAGTGTAGCAGCCAATATCCCCGTAAACCATAATTTTATTTTTGCCCAAAACATAAAAAATGCCGCGGTGAGGGCAAGCCGCACACATCACAGGAGGTCTTGGCGGAATAGAATCTTCCAGGTGAAGAATTTCTGGCATTTCAAGGCCCATCTTTTCCCTTACCAGATTTTGAGAAAATTCCCCGCATACAGGGAAAATTTCTTTTCCAATCACTTGAAGGCCCAAAGACTTGCAGTAATTTTCTACAATAGGGTCTAATTCTTCCAGAACATAAAGCTTTTTTACCTTAGAGGCAAAATCCCTTATCTTTTTTTCAGGCAGGGGAAAAATCATTCCAAGCTTTAAAATGCTGGCCCTGTCTCCAAAAACTTCTTTTGCGTACTGGTAAGAAGTGCTTGATGTAATAATTCCAATTTCACTGTCGCCCCATTCAATGCGATTAAGAGGGCTGCTTTCAGCAAATTCTGCTAAATCCTTAGTCCTTTGCTCAACCCTTTCGTGGGCCTTTCTGGCAGCCACAGTCATCATCACTTTGTCAGCATCCTTTACGTAAGGGACAAGTTCTTTTTCCACCCTGTCACAGGTTTCTACAATGGATTGTGAATGTGAAACGCGGGTACACATCTTTATAAAAACAGGAGTATTGAATTTTTCAGAAATTTCAAAAGCCTCTTTTGTAAAAGAAAGGGCCTCCTGTGAATCCGAAGGTTCCAGCATGGGAACTTTTGCCGCAATAGCGTAATGGCGGGAATCTTGTTCGTTTTGCGAAGAATGCATTGCAGGATCGTCAGCAACACAAATTACAAGTCCCGCGTTCAGCCCCTGGTAGGAAATAGTAAAAAGAGGATCTGCTGCAACATTCAAACCTACATGTTTCATGGCACAGCTGGCCCTAGCCCCCGCAAGGGTTGCCCCGTGAGCCACTTCCAGAGCGACTTTTTCGTTAGGTGCCCATTCGCAGTATATTTCAGGATATTTACATGCTTCTTCCGTAATTTCAGTACTAGGAGTTCCTGGGTAAGAAGAAACAAGTCTGCAGCCCGCTTCGTACAAGCCCCGGGCAATAGCTTTATTTCCAAGCATTATTTCTTTCATCAGTGCGCGCCCCTTTTGACTAGCTCATATTTTCTTTTGCTACCAGCTTGTCTGCTCCATACATCTGCCTCAACTTTGGCTTTTCAATTTTACCAGTAGCATTTCTAGGAATTTCTGCAAAAATGATTTCTTTAGGCCTTTTGTAGCGGGGCAATTCCATGCAAAAGTCGTCTAATTCTTCCTTTGTACAAGTAACGCCTTCCTTTAATTCTACAATAGCGGCAGTTTTTTCGCCCAGGCGGCGGTCACTTAAACCAATAACTGCAACATCCTTGATTTTATCATTTTTCCTCATAAAATCTTCAATCTGAACAGGGTAAATATTTTCACCGCCGGAAACAATAACATCCTTTTTGCGGTCAACAAGGAAATAAAAACCGTCACTGTCCTGCATAGCCATGTCGCCCGTAAAAAGCCAGCCGTCTTTTAAAACTTCAGCAGTCGCTTCCGGGTTATTATAGTAGCAAGTCATAACGCCAGGCCCCTTTACGCAAAGTTCCCCAACATCACCCTGTTTTACTTCATTACCACTTTCATCAACAATCTTGCACTGCCAGCGGTAACCAGGCACACCAATAGCGCCCACCTTAGAAATATTTTCCACACCCAGATGCACGCAGCCCGGTCCTGTAGATTCAGAAAGGCCATAGTTTGTGTCATAAAGGTGATTTGGGAAATATTTTTTCCACCTTTTTATTAAAGAAGGAGGAACAGGCTGAGCCCCAATATGCATAAGGCGCCAGCGGCTTAAATCATAATCTTCCAATTTGATTTTTCCGGCATCTAGGGCATCAAGAATATCCTGGGCCCACGGAACCAAAAGCCAGACAATAGAACATTTTTCTTTAGAAATTGCGCTTAAAATAGTTTCAGGCTTTGTCCCCTTAAGCAAAACAGCCTTGCTGCCAGCCACCAGTGAACCCATCCAGTGGAATTTTGCACCAGTGTGGTAAAGTGGAGGAATGCAAAGGAAAACATCATCGCGGTCAGTGCCATGGTGCTTTTGTTCCATTTCGGCTGCCTGTGTCAAACTCTGGTGCTTGTGCAAAATAGCCTTAGGGAAGCCTGTCGTGCCGGAAGAAAAATAAATGGCACCAAAATCGTCATCAGTAATCTTTATGTCAGGAGACTTAGACGAACAGTCTTGAACAAGTTCCCGGTAACTTTCTGCAAAATTCGGGCAATTGTCACCCACATAAATTAAAAGGCGGCCACGTGCTAATTTTTCTGCATGCTGTTCAATGCGGCCAATAAACTGAGGCCCAAAAACCAGAATATGAATTTCTGCAAGATTTGCGCAGTAAAGAATTTCATCAGCGTCATACCTAAAGTTAAAAGGAACAGCAATAGCCCCAGTCTTTAAAATTCCAAAATAAATTGGCAGCCATTCAATGCAGTTGTACATCAAAATGCCAACTTTATCACCCTTTTTTATACCCCGGCTTAAAAGCATGTTGGCAAAGCGGTTAGCCTTTTCGTTAAAAACACCCCATGTAATTTCGCGGCGGTAAGGTTCAAAACGGGTAGGTTCAATCAATTCACTTTCTTTCCAGGAATTGCGTCTAGTGTCATTTTCATCCGGATTCAATTCAATAAGTGCAGTTTCATCAGCGTAAAGCCTTGCATTACGTTCAAGAAAATCCATTACAGGCATAATAGTCCTCTTTTTAAAAAATATTTGGAGAACATTTTACTACTTATTTGAAGAAAATGCAAAAAGTCTTTTTGGGCGTGCCCCTCCCTTCGGTCGGGTCGTGTCTTCTGGGGTTCCGCTTCGCTCCAATGTTTTTTGCAGGCAAAAAACATCTTCGCCCCTCCAGCCACTCACGCAGTTTTGAATAGAAAAATTTTTTCTGCAAAAAAAAAGGACTGTTTTAGGTCATCTCTAAAAATTGCAATTTTTAGAGGCTCCCTTTAAAACAGCCCTTTCTTCTATTATAAAAATATTTTAGCAGTCGCAAATAGGGGTAAATGTTTCAGCCTTGAGTGAAGCACCACCAATTAAACCACCATCAATATCAGGCTGTGCCAGAAGTTCCTTAGCATTAGCAGCCTTCATTGAACCGCCGTACTGGATGATAACTTCATCAGCTACGCTCTGGTTGTACAGCTTAGCAATGTAGCCGCGGATAAACTTGTGGATAGCTTCTGCATCTTCCGGAGTAGCAGTTTTGCCTGTTCCAATAGCCCAAACTGGTTCGTAAGCGATTGTAACATTTTTCATATCTTCTGCACTAACGCCTGCAAGGTCAGCAGACAACTGGAAAGCACAAACGTTTTCTGCTTCACCGGCTTCTCTTTCGCTCAAAAGTTCACCAATGCAAAGGTCAACTTCAAGACCGTCTTTTAAAGCCTTGCGCACTTTTCTGTTGATCAATTCATCAGATTCGCCAATTTCGTGGCGGCGTTCTGAATGTCCCAAAATAACTGCCTGGCAGCCAATGTCCTTGAGCATTGCTGTAGAAACTTCGCCTGTGTGGGCACCGTTGTCTGTAGCAGCGCAGTCCTGGGCTGCAAGAAGAATGTTAGAACCTTTTACCACTTGTGCAACAGCATCAAGGTAAACAAAAGGAACGCCAATCATAAATTTATTTGTCTTTCCTTTAAGTGATTCAACTAAATCCTGGGCCAGCTTAACAGCTTCTGCCTTTGTAAGATTCATTTTCCAGTTTCCAGCAATGTAATGTCTTCTAGCCATTTGAAACTCCTTAATAAAAAATTGCCTTGATTTTAATGAAAATGAAGGGCCTTTTCAACAAGTAGTTTTTTCCATAGCCTTATTAGCTTACGAAGAAAATGCAGCATGGTAAAATAAAAAAATGTGTTGTTAAAGGCTCCCTTAAATAGGCGGCTTTTGAAAAATAGTTTTTGTGTATTTAAGGGTATCTCTAAAAAATCATTTTCAATGCTTTTTTAGAGATACCTACGAATTTTAAGTCTTTGAAATACAAAGACTTAAAATGTCGTTTTTTCAAAGTTGCCTCTAAAAATTGCAATTTTTAGAGGCTCCCTTAAGCGAATTTTAAATAAATAAAAAAAATAAATGGAAACTTGAAAATAAAAAAATCTGCATTATAATAAAGATATAAATCAAAGAAAAAAGGAGAAAGCCATGCAGCAGCCTGTTCTGTTC
>CAVCWN010000169.1:0-2987 GCA_963605975.1 Desulfovibrionaceae bacterium
GAATTTTGAAAAGACATCTGTCCATTCAAAGAAGCGGGGCCCGAATTTTAAAAGGACATCTGTCCCTTCAAAGAAGCGGGGTCCGAATTTTGAAAAAACATCTGTCCCTTCAAAGAAGCTGGGGCCCGAATTTTAAAAGGACACCTGTCCCTTTAAAGAGGCGGGGCCGAATTTTGAAAAGACATCCGCACAGTTAAAGAAGCGGCCCCGCGAATTTTGAAAATACAACTGTCCCTTTAAAGAAGCAGGGCCAGAATTTTGAAAAGACATCCGCGCAGTTAAAGAAGCTGGGTCCGAATTTTAAAAGGACATTCGCGCATTTAAAGAAGCGGCCCAGCGAATTTTGAAAAGACATTTGTCCATTTAAAGAAGCTGGGCCAGAATTTTGAAAAGACATCTGTCCCTTTAAAGAAACAGGGCCCGAATTTTAAAAGGACATCCGCACAGTTAAAGAAGCGGCCCCGCGAATTTTGAAAATACAACTGTCACTTCAAAGAAGTGGGGCCAGAATTTTGAAAAGACATCCGCGCAGTTAAAGAAGCGGCCCAGCGAATTTTGAAAATACAACTGTCACTTCAAAGAAGCAGGCCCAGAATTTTGAAAAGACATCCGCGCATTTTAAAAGGACATCTGCTCCTTCAAAGAAACAGGGCCCGAATTTTAAAAGGACATTCACGCATTTAAAGAAGCGGGCCCGCGAATTTTAAGAAGACATCTGTTCCCTTAAAGAAGCGGCCCGCGAATTTTGAAAAGACATCTGTCCCTTCAAAGAAGCGGGGCCAAAATTTAAAAATCCCTCTCCCCCCCAAAAAACAAACACTCACAAAATCCAAAATTCCCAAGCATTTCATTCCTGGAAAAGCCAGACGCGCATTTGTCCCTTGCCGCGATTATTCCAGGCATAGTAGGGAATTAAAATCAAATCGCACTTTTGCCATTTATTTTTTTTGTCACTGTAAAGACTTTCATAATCATCTTTTTTCATTCGCTCAGCCTTCACTGAAATTTTTTGAATACCACATAATTCATTTTTGTTGTAAGCCAAAACTTTTGCCTTAGGATTTTTTTTGACTCTCACAGAAAGCAAATCACCATCATTATCAATTCCTTCAGCACAATAAATTAAAGGACCACGCGAAAAACAAACCTTGCCGTTATCCATATAAACTTTTGGGCTGGCGTGCAGGCATTTTACACTCATGTCAAATTCAAAACGCAGCACTTCCTTTTCCAAACAAAAATCAGAAAAATAAGCGTAACCATTTTTTACATTCAAATCAAAATCCTTCAGCAATTTTCCATTTCGATAAATTTTTGTCTTTTTACTCCAGGCCGGAAGTCTTACAGCAAAAGTAAAATGATCACTCAAAATCCGCTGACCATCATCATTCAAAATAACATATTCCACATTCGCAGAATAAGGATATTTTGTGTGGCAAAGAATTTTTCTTTTGTATTCGGGCAAAACTAAATCACCTTCCACAAAAAGATTTGCATAAAGAATTTTTTCTTCCTCTTCAAAAGAAAAAATATATTTTGCCAAAGACGTTAAAAGACGGGCAACATTCGGCGGGCAACAGGCACATGGAAACCAGGCAGGTCTTTCTTCCAGAACATGTTTTAAATTTTGCGCATGACCTGTAATGCCAGGAATACATTCCAAAGGATTCGTATAAAAAAACTTTTTTCCATCCAGCTGCATTCCAGACAAAAGACTGTTATACAAAACTCTTTCCATCACATCCGCATAGTCAGCGTTTTTTTCCAGACGCAGCATTTGATTAGCAAAAAAAATCAAAGCAACACTTGCACATGTTTCGCCATAAGCGCTGTCATTCGGAAGATGAAAATTTTCAGTAAAGGCTTCACCCTCGTAAGCAGAACCGCATGCACCAGTAACATACATTTTTTTTTGAGTAAGATTTTGCCACAATTTTTTACAAGTGTTTTTTAATTCCTGGTCGCCGCTGGAAAAAGCCGCATCTGCCATTCCAGTGTAAAGATACAAAGCACGAACCGCATGTCCCACCACATTCTCTTGCTGGCGGAGAGGCTGGTGGCACAAAGTGTAAAGCTTGTCCCCATTCCAACTGCCCCAAACATTCCAGCCACGATTTTCACTTTCCTTTTTAAAATAATCACTATCAACTCCACGGACATTTATAAAATGCAGGGCAAGTTCCATGTAGCGATTTTCTTTTGTAAGATGATAAAGTCTCATAAGGGCCAGTTCAATTTCCGGATGACCGGGAAAACCTGGTGCCCCATCAAGAATAAAATGTTTGTAAATGCAGTCAGCAATTTTTTTTGCAATATTTAAAAGACTGTCTTTTCCAGTCGAAAGAAAATGCGCCACACCTGCTTCAATAAAATGACCGGCACAATAAAGTTCATGCGCTTCCTGCAAATTTGTCCAGCGACGGCCAGGCTTCTTTACAGTAAAATACGAATTCAAATAGCCATCATCCATTTGCGCCAAAGACAAAAGTTCAATCACAGAATCAATTTCTTTTTCAAGCCATTCACTTCTCTGGTGCAAAAGCGCATAAGAAGCCGCCTCCAGCCACTTCGCCACATCGCTGTCCTGAAAAACCATTCCATAAAATTCCCCATCACATTTTCCGCTTTTCAAAACCTGGGCCGCCTGCCTGAAATTTTCCAGCGCATGACTTTTTTCCACCCCGTCAATTTTGTCATCCAGAATTTTTTTCTGATAAGGCACAACATAATCACAAATCAAATTTTCGTAGCGTCCAAAAAATCCGCCCTTAATCTTAAAATCCTTCAAAAAATTTTTCATACCCCAATTATAATTTTTTCCCCCGTCAAAGCAAGCATTTTTTTATTTTTTTTAAAGCATCCCGCATGACGTTAACCGGCCTTCCGGGCTTCCGCTTCGCTCCAGTGACACTGCGTGTCACCAAGGCCCTCCACGCCGGGCTAGGCTTTTTTAAATTAGAATAATTTTTTTCGCAAAGAAAATGCCA
>CAVCWN010000170.1:0-12665 GCA_963605975.1 Desulfovibrionaceae bacterium
CTCCAGCCGTATTCTACTGCGTGCTCATACATCCAGGCACCCATTTTTGTCTGGGCAAAAGAATCATCAATTGAACCAAAATCGATTGCCACACCCAACTGGTGCTGCGAAGTACCAGGGCGGGCGCTTTCCCTTTCAGCTTCTTCAAGACCGTCCACTTCCACCCAATAATTGAAAAGATTTGTCTGGTATTCATAAGAGCGGTATGTGGAACTTACCAAAAGTTTTATTCCGTCTTCCAAAGCCGCATCTGCCATCTTTCTAAGTTCCTTTTCTACATCAGGCCTTAAATACATGCCCTCTTTGTTTAAAGAATAATGGTCATTCGCTGTCAAAAGAAGCAAGTCCTTAGGCTCGTATGTTGAAGAAACTTCATGCTTTTTATCAATAAGATAATAAAGAGGTAAATCGTCCGATCTGTATTTTTTTTCTTCATTAAGAACGACTTTCAAGTCTTTTACAAATTCATCAAAGTCATCAATTTTAACATCAGCCTTAAACCTGTCAGACATTTTATCATAAACACTAACGGCTCTGTTTCTTTCAATTTCTTCCTGACTCACTTCATTTATCACAACTTGATTTGAATTATTTTCTTCAACTGCCACCTCTTTTTCTTCAGGGACATCTTTAAAAACTACAGTCTGCTTTTTTTCCTTACAGCTCAAAAATCCCATAAAAGAAAAAGACAAAAAGCAAAAGAAAAAAAATTTAATCTTTTTAGAATTACATGACATCGGAAACCTCTGTTACTGAGTGAATAATATTGAATTCATCAGTGAATCCTGTTTTGTCAAAAGCCTTTCTGGAAGCTTCAGACGGATTCATCAAAAAAACTCTTTTTTTGTATTCTTCAGCATCATTTATTGTAGCAAAAATTACACCCATTGCAGACGAATCAATTTGAGTCACCGCCGTCAAATCAAGTACAATATTCTGCTCCTTGATGTAAGAATACATTTTTTCAGTAAATTCACCAATAGTGTAACCGTTTAAGGAACCAGTCAATTCCATCAAAATATAGTTAGGACCCTTCTTATCTATAATCGAAAGTGTTTCCATTATTTGCCTCCAAGGTACTTCATAACAAGAACCGTAACGTCATTTTCAATTTGAGTCGAAACAAATTTAACCAGCGAATCGTACTGAAACTGGGCCATACGGTCAGCTTCATAAGTTGTATTTTCCGTGATAACTTTCTGAACTTTTTCTTTGCCATATAAGTCACCGCGCAAAGACTGTGTTTCAAGCAAACCGTCAGTCGTTGCAACAACAATATCGCCAGGGGCCAGCTTTGTCTTTTTTACTTTGATAAATGAACTGATGTCTTTTGCAAAACCCAGAACGTGGCCTTCACCCTGAATTTCAATTACGTTATTGTAAGCCTTTGTGTAAAGGAATAAAGCCGGAAGTCCACAGTTTATGTAGTACATGGTATCCGTCTTAAAATCCAAAAGTCCCAAAAGACCGGAAAAATATGTTCCCTTAGGAAGATTTTCGCGGACAAAAGAATTTATTTTTTCTGCCAAAAGCTTAAAATCCGCAGTTTCCTGGAGGAAAGTACGGATGATGGATTTAAGGATGACCATGTTCATGGAAGCCGCAATACCGCGCGAGTTCAAGGCACCAATAATAAAAATATGGCGGTTTTCATTAAGGCGGATTAAATCAATAAATTCACCACCAATGTTGTGGGCAGGAATCATTCTGTAACCAACATCCACCTTAGGGCTCTTGATTTTATCCATGTTTTCCTGAATGGAAGTAATAATCTGTCCAGACATGCGGATTTCACGGTTTACAGTTCCAACAACAGATTCATTTACAATATTCTTCATGTAGTAACCTACAACGAAGAAGTTAGAATACAAGTGTGTCAAAACTTCATAATCGTAATCAGAATAAGGATTGCCGGAAATCTTTTTGCCCAGAATCATCATGCCAATTACGTGGCGGCCTTCATTCAAGACCAAAATGGCATCCGCATCATTGTCATCAAGAATTTTTAAAAGATCTGGTCTTACAATAGAAACATTGTGTTCGCTCTTTACCCATTCGCGGAAAACGACCGGATGTTCCAGATTCAAAAGCTTTTCAAAAATAGGACTTTCTACGGAAAGAACATAGTGACTGTCATTCGAAGAATAAGAAGTCTGCAATTCGCCTTCACTGTTATCAACTAACATTTGCAAACTGCTTGTGTCCATATACTTGTTCAATCCCTTAAAAAGCATATCCGTAATTTCTTTAGAATTGCCCTCAAAGTTAATTTCCGAAAGTTCAGTCTCCAAAGCCTTTTCGTACTTGTTGGAACGAAGGAAGGCAAGCTTAGAAAACTTTTTGTCTGCCAAAAGCCACAAAGCAGTAAGGACTGCAAACATAAAAGCATAAGCGCAGACAAAAGCAGGAACTGAAATAGAAAACAAAGGCCACAGCCACAGCCACATAAGACCCGCAATCAGCGAAGGTATAATAAAGCGCACAAGGATTTTTAAAATATTATTCCGGACGGCACGACCGTCTGCAACTTCATTTGTCCTGGCACCGCGCAGCATAAGGAATGTTTCAGGAATAAAGCAGACAACACTCAAAGAGAACATCATTGACTGGTACTTTATAGAATAAGAAACAAAAGCATAAACCGCCCAAGAAGACACTATGCCGGCACATTCCATCAAAAGCTGCTGGCTCTTAAGTTTTGTAGAAGCATTTTCAGCCCTGACCAAAGCCATTATCATGGTAAAGAAAGGAATAAAAATCAAATAAACAAAAAGGTAAACATCCAGCCAGTTAAAAGGAAAGTGAGCATCACCCCAGTCGCTGTCAAAAATATGTTCAGAATAAAAACCAAAAAGCCCATCCACGTTAATGTTTATGGCATAAATAGTTTTTGGGAAAAAGAACATAAAGGCAAAAGCAGAAATGCAAAGCAAAACCTGCAAAACCTTAAGGAAAGTAGTCTTTTCGTAATCCGGGAAAGTCATCAAATAAGTACAAAGGCTTATTGAATACCAGGCAATCAAAACAAATGTTAATTTTCCAATCAAACGGCAAATAATTTCAGGCAGCCAGAAACATGAAGCAAGGGTAGCAGCCATAAAACCAAAAAGAACCGAAAGGAAAAGAATCATATTGATCAGAGGATTTGTATTTCTATGACCGCCATGCCTTGTATCAATATTAAAAGAAACAGCAATCATTACACCGCAAAGAACAATATTCAGAATAAAAAATACCATATATTACCTCTGTACCTTACAAACCATCATAGTTACGTCATCACGAAGTTTTTTGCCTCCGTTGTAATCCATAATCAAATTTACAACATCATCAACAAATTCCTTAGGATGCTTAGCCGCAGATTTTTTAATTGTTTCTTCATAAAGAGCCGTCGTTCCCAGTTCAACGCCATGCTCATCCATTACTTCAGAAACACCATCCGACGCCATAAGAATTACATCGCCCCTGTACAGTTGATGTTCATCAACAGTTATATCACCCAAATCAATAATACCAACCAAAGAACAGTTAGAAGTCAAAGGCTTAATCTTATAGCCCGTAGCAGACCGTGAAATAATCAAAGGATCAGACATAGACGCATTCACGTAAGTAATTTTCATTTTTTGAGTATCAACAATACCCAGGAAAAGAACAGTATACTTATCCTGCAGCTTCATCCCCTTAATGGCCTTATCAACCGCGCGAATCATAGCCGGCAAATCAGTCTTATTTTCAAGAATCTTTACCGTATTCATAACCAAACCCATGACCAGGGCAGCAGCCAGACCCTTACCAGACACATCACCCAGCATCAAAAGAGTCTTATGCTCATCAATAGGCAAAACAGAATAATAGTCACCAGAAACGTTTACCAGAGGGCGGAAGTAAGTAGCAATTTCCAGACCTTCAATGTCCGGCATCTTTTGCGGCAGGAATGATTTCTGTGTGTCAGCCAAAAGCTGCCATTCCTTAGACAAAGAAGAAATTTCAGACAAATCGGTGATTGTATTTGAACGGCGCTGAAAACGCTTGTATTCATCAAAAAGAGCAGAATAAATAATCTCATCAAAAAGGCGGGTGTAACGGCAAAAAACATAAAGGTGGTGCTTTTCGTTTACAAGGAAAAATCCACGGGCATTCTTTGGCGAAGAAACAATACCCATATTTTCGCCCATAAAGAAAACACCATCTTTCCAGTTCTGGTTGTAATTCAACTCCAGGGTAGCCATAGTTTCCTTAGAAGTCGTAAGGCGGTCAGGCGAATTGTAAAGAATATAATTATTTCTTCTATCTACATACAAAACAGAACAGTCCCCCTTTTGTTCCAGAACAGAAGAAATAGTTTCAAAAAAATCATCATTTGAATAGCAAACGCGAAGTTTTTCAATAAATTCAGAAATAATGGAAGTTTCACCTTCCTTTGTAGTCTTTCTCTGCAGCTTTTCCAGCAAAAGTTCGCGGATATTCCTGGTCACAATAACAAGGCTCAGCGTAACAAGAGAAACAACCGCAAAAGCATACAATTCCGAATAAGGAAGAGAAGCCTTAATCGGCGGAATCAAACTAATGCACAAAACCAGAAGCAAAATAATCATCGCCGCACTTGAGACAATAAGCATAGTAACACGTTTGCTCTTATACATAACCACCTCTAAACTACCTAAACTACTATGAAAACTATTATACTACAGTATCGGCAGAATTTGAAAAAAAAAGCACTTAATTTTTTGGGCGTTCCCTGCCTGAAGGCAGGTCAGGCTGTCCGGGGTTCCGGCATTCGCCTTCATTCCTCCGCTTCGCTCCGGAACATGCCTTTGGCATGCCCCTACCATCCTTAACGCACTTATAGAATTATTTTTTCCATAAAAAAAAGCGCCCCTTAAAAAAAGAAGCGCTTTCTTTATTTTTGATCACAAAAATCAATTTGACAGTTTGGACAAAGGCATTAAATCCGGACTGGTACTTGCATTTTCCAGCTTAGCATATTCCTGCATAAGGGCAATCTGCTGCTTGGAAAGTTTTGAAGGCAAAGTCACCATCAGTTTTATGTAAAGATCCCCCTTTCTAGAAGAATTAGAATAAGGAACACCTTCATCCTTTACTCGCAAAAGCTTACCGTGTTCAGTACCAGCAGGCACCTTAAAAGTAATAGCCCTGCCGTCCAAAGAATGAATGGTAATTTCACCGCCCAGCAAAGCCTGTGACAAAGAAATTGGCACTGCACAGTAAAGGTCATTTCCAGATCTTTCAAAGTATTTGTCTTCCCTTACGTGCAAAACAATGATCAAATTACCCGGCTGACCACCGTTTACTCCGGCATCACCCATTCTTGGAATTTGAATGCGCTTGCCATTATCAACACCTGCTGGAATTGTAATGGTCATAACCTTGTCTTTTTCCTGCAAACCACTTCCGTGACAGTAAGAACAAGGCTTATCTATAACAGTTCCCTTTCCCTGGCATGCAGAACAAGTCTGCTGTATGGAAAAGAAACCTGCGCTCCTTCTTACCTGACCACTACCCTGGCATGTAGGACAAGTTTTTCTTACAGCCCCAGCTTCACCGCCGCTTCCGTTACAGTGGGAACAAGTCTCATTGTGGCGAAAGTGGATGTCAGCCTTGCAGCCGTAAACCGCATCCTTAAAAGAAATTTCAAGATCATGTCTTAAAGAAGCACCATCATTTGCCCCCCTAGACGAACGTGAAGAAGAAAATCCACCGCCGCCAAAGAGGCTTGAAAAAATGTCTTCAAAACCAGATCCGCTTCCAAAAATATCGCTAAAGTCGTGGAAGGCATGGCTGTATCCGCCACCAGAAGTGGCACCGCCCATACCCTCCAGGCCTGCAAATCCATACTGGTCATAAACAGGACGCTTTTGGTCATCACTCAAGACTTCATAAGCTTCTGTAGCTTCCTTGAATTTTTCCTCTGCTTCCTTGTCACCTGGATTTCTGTCCGGGTGATACTTTATGGCAAGCTTTCTGTAAGCCTTTTTAATTGTATCTTTGTCAGCACTCTTATCTATTCCAAGTACTTCGTAATAATCACGTTTACTAGCCATTTCTTTTATTACTTATCATCGTGAACTTCGTATTCAACGTCGTCCGCAGAACCCTTATCAAATTTAGAATTATCTGAAGAAGCATTGTTTGCTCCAGAAGAAGCATCAGCTCCTGCAGAAGCATTTGCACCTGCACCAGAAGCAGCGTTTGCTCCCTGAGACTTGTACATTTCTTCAGCCATCTTGTAAGAAGCCTGCTTTAATGCTTCAGTCTTAGCCTTAATGTCTTCAGTGTTGTCTCCATTCAAAGCGTCTTTAAGTTCCTTGCATGCAGCTTCAATCTTTGCCTTGTCATCAGCAGAAACCTTGTCGCCGTATTCCTTAAGAGCCTTTTCTGTCTGGTAAACCATACTGTCAGCTTCATTCTTAACATCGATGGCTTCCCTCTTCTTTTTGTCGCTTTCTGCGTTAGCTTCAGCGTCCTTTACCATCTTGTTGATTTCTTCTTCGCTCAAACCAGAAGAAGAAGTAATCTGAATGTGCTGTTCCTTTCCAGTACCCAAATCCTTTGCAGAAACATGGACAATACCGTTAGCATCAATATCAAATGTAACTTCAATCTGTGGCACACCGCGTGGAGCTGCAGGAATACCTACAAGGTCAAAGTTGCCCAAGGTACGGTTTTGAGCTGCCATTTCGCGTTCACCCTGAAGTACGTGAATAGAAACTGCTGTCTGTCCATCTGCTGCTGTAGAGAAAACCTGACTCTTTTTTGTAGGAATTGTTGTGTTGCGCTGAATGAGCTTTGTCATAACTCCACCCATTGTTTCAATTCCCAAAGAAAGAGGTGTTACATCCAAAAGCAAAACGTCTTTTACGTCACCTGCCAGAACACCACCCTGAATTGCAGCACCAATTGCTACGGCTTCATCAGGGTTTACTGAACGGCTGCCTTCCTTTCCAAAAATTGACTTAACAATTTCCTGAACCTTAGGCATACGTGAAGAACCACCAACCAAAAGAACTTCATCAATCTTAGATGCATCAATTTCAGCATCCTTAATTGCCTTAAGACAAGGTTCACGGGTTGCTTCAAAAAGGTGATCTGTCATCTTTTCAAATTCGGCACGGCTCAAAGAACGCTGCAAGTGCTTTGGACCTGTAGCATCAGCTGTAATGAATGGCAAATTGATTTCTGTTGTTGTCTGGTTAGAAAGAGCAATCTTTGCTTTTTCAGCTTCATCACGAAGTCTCTGCAAAGCCATTGCATCGCCAGAAAGATCAATGCCTGTTTCAGCCTTAAAGCCGTCAATCAGCCAGTTAACAATTACACGGTCCCAGTCATCACCACCCAAGTGTGTGTTACCATTTGTAGACTTTACTTCAAATACTCCGTCTCCCAATTCAAGGATAGAAATATCAAATGTACCACCACCCAAGTCGTAAACAGCAATTGTCTTATCAGACTTCTGGTCTTTGTCAAAACCAAAAGCCAGGGCAGCTGCTGTAGGTTCGTTGATAATACGCTTTACATCAAGACCGGCAATCTTACCTGCATCTTTTGTAGCCTGACGCTGGGCATCGTTAAAGTAAGCAGGAACTGTAATTACAGCTTCTGTAACACTTTCACCCAAATAATCTTCTGCAGTCTTCTTCATCTTCTGCAAAATAAAAGCAGAAATTTCCTGAGGACTGAATTCTTTCTTTGAACCATTTTCTTCAACTTCTACGCGAACGTCTTCGCCATGATCCTTGATTGCATAAGCCAGTTTTGTTGCTTCTCCAGACAATTCACTGAATCTGTGACCGATAAGACGCTTTACAGAATATACTGTGTTCTTTGGATTTGTTACCATCTGGTTTTTAGCAGGAAGACCGACAAGTCTGTCACCTTTTGCTGTAAAACCTACAATAGAAGGAGTTGTGCGAAATCCTTCTGAGTTCTGAATTACGACCGGTGTACCATTTTCCATTACTGCTACACAAGAGTTTGTTGTACCAAGGTCAATACCAATAATCTTTCCCATCTTTATATCTCCTCTATATTAAAAAAAACTAGCTGTTTTCTGCTGAACCACTTTCAGCATTTGTTTCTGACGGATTTTCATCATTTTTGCATGACGGGCAATCCTCTTTTTCCTGGCTGACTTCCGCCTTTACGCTGCCATCCGGCATTGTAACTACAACTTTTGCAAGACGGATAGGCTTGTCCTTTAAGGTATATCCCTTAAGATATATTTCCTTAATGGAAGGTTCTGCCACAGGCCCCGGAGCTGACATAAGAGCTTCATGGATTGCAGGATCAAAATTATCACCAGGCGCACCGTAGGCCTTAAGATTGTACTTTGATTCAAGCATGTTCATAAAACTTTTATTTATCATCTCTACGCCATCAGCAATTGACTTTGCATCAGAGGCATTTTTTGAAGCTTCCAGTGTTCTGTCAAAGTTGTCTATCACGTCAAGAAGATCTTTTAAAAGAGCAGCATTACCATAATCATAGGCATCCTGCTTTTCCTGCATTGCCCTTTTTCTGTAGTTTTCAAAATCTGCTGCCCGACGCAAAAGCTGATCTTTAAGACTGGCGTTTTCTTTTTCCAGCTCTTCAACTTTCTGCTTAAGCAAAAGACTTTCATCTGCTGCAGAACCAGCTTTTTCACTTTCACCGGCTGCTTTTGTGTCAGGATTTTCATTCTGGCCGCTTTCAGCCTGTTTTTTTTCTGCAGGATTTTCCTCTTTCATCTGATCGCATTTGTCAGTTTCTTCTTTCTTCTTCTCTTCACTCATTTCATTGTCCTGTTATTTTTTTTCTAACAGTCTTAAAAATAATAAAATCCCCACAAAATCGTCAAGAATTTTATTAGAAAAGAAAGGAAAATCATGCATTTTATGGCAATTTTCTGACCTTAAAGGATATTAATTCCTGCTGAACGGCACTTGATGACCATATCATCTGGCCATGCAGAAACCTGTGTTTCACCGATGTGGGCGCAGCGGAGGAAATACATGCACAGTCTGGACTGACCAATTCCACCGCCAACAGTCTGTGTCAACTGTCCGTTAAGAAGCATTTTGTGGAATTTAAGATTTTCCCTGTCCAAAGCATTTCTTTCTGCCAGCTGACTGTGAAGTGTTTCAGGACTGACACGGATGCCCATGCTGGAAAGTTCCATTGCCTGAGACAAAATCGGATTCCAAACCAGCAAGTCTCCGTTTAAGCCACGGTGACCATCACCTGTTTCTGTAATCCAGTCGTCATAATCTGGTGCGCGGCCGTCATGAATGGAACCATCAGGCAGTTTTCCGCCAATTCCAATAATAAAGACAGCCCCATATTTTTTGCAGGATTCGTTTTCTCTTTCTTTTGGAGTAAGATTGGGGAATTCACGCTGCAAATCATCTGCATAAAGGAAGGTAATTTTTTCCGGCAAGATAGGTTCAATGTGATTATATAAATCGTAAACATAAAATTCTGTCTGTTTTAAGCAGCGGTAAACCTTTTCTACAACAGACTTAAGGAAAGAAATGTCTCGGTCACATTCATTCATTGCCATACACCAGTCCCACTGGTCTACATAAAGTGAATGAAGGTTGTCCAGTTCTTCATCAGCACGGATTGCATTCATATCGGTATAAATTCCAAAACCTGCCTTCATGCCCAATTCCGTAACCTTCATGCGCTTCCACTTTGCAAGTGAATGAACAATTTCCATCTGGCAGTCATTCATATCCCTTACCGGAAACTTTACAGCACGCTCAACTCCATTCAAATCATCATTAATTCCCTGACCGCTTTTTACAAACATTGGTGCCGTGATGCGTGTCAAATTCAATTCCGTTGAAAGTGAAAGCTGAAAAAAGTTCTTTATAAGAACAATTGTCTTTTCAATTTGCTTTACGTTTAATGCTGCCTTGTATCCCTGAGGAATATACAACTTAGACATTTTAAATCTCCTAAAAAATAGATTCTCTTTTTATTGGCATCCTGAAAAATCCCTTTTAATAATCTTTTAAGCTGCCTTAAGAATTTTTACCTGTAGTTTTGCGAAAATCTTAGTCTGAAGGACCGCTCGTTACAGTTGCGCTATTATCCTTTTTTAAAGACTTTTCTTCAACAGAAAAATTATTTCTTTCCACTCTTTTTTCCATTGGAAGATATTCGCGAAGTTCTGAAACATTTTTGTAAGCAGGACGGTAAATTCTTCCACCAGCAACAATTTCCTCAATGCGGTGGGCTGACCAGCCGGCAATACGGCTTATGGCAAAAAGCGGAGTGTAAAGTTCGCGAGGAATGTTCAGCATTGAATATACAAATCCTGAATAAAAGTCCACATTAGCGCAAATTTTCTTTCTGTCGCCCAGCTTTTCTGAAAGAACCTGTGGGGCCAGGACTTCGATGGTTTTATAAAGATTGAATTCTTCCATACAGCCCTTTTCCTTTGCCAGCTCTTCAGCCTTTTCCCTGAGCAAAAGGGCACGAGGGTCCGAAATTGTGTAAACTGCGTGGCCCTGACCGTAGATCAATCCTGTGTGATCAAAAGCCTCTTTATTTACAATTTTTCTAAGATAATCAGCAATTTCTTTTTCATTAGACCAGTCTTTTACGTGAGCCTTTATGTCATCCATCATTTCCATAACGCGGATGTTTGCACCACCATGACGGCGGCCCTTCAAAGAACCGACAGCCGCTGCAATGGCAGAATAAGTGTCTGTGTCAGCAGAAGAAACAACGTGTACTGTCAAAGAAGAGTTGTTACCGCCACCATGTTCTGCGTGAAGGACAAGGGCCAGGTCTAAGGTTTCTGCTTCAAGGCGAGTGTATTCTTTGTCGTATCTTGTTAAGCGCAAAAAGTTTTCTGCGGTAGAAAGAGAAGGAAGCGGATTATGAATGTACATTGATTTCATGTCGAAGTAACGGCGCTTAGCCTGGTAACCGTAAGCGGCAAGTGTTGAAAAGCGCGAAACCAATTCAATGCACTGTCTTAAAACATTTGAAATGTCACGGTTTTCAGGATCACGGTCGTACGAATATGAAGCTAAAACTCCGCGGGCAATTTTATTCATAATGTCATTTGAAGGAGCTTTCATAATCATGTCTTCCGTAAAGTTCGGAGGCAAAGTGCGAAGCTCCCCCAAAAGCATATTAAATTCTTCCAGTTGAGATTCTGTAGGCAATTCTCCAAAGAGCAAAAGAAAAACACATTCTTCATAGCCAAATTTGTGGCGGGAAGCAACATCGTGCACAATATCAACTACATCGTAACCGCGGTAAATAAGGCGGCCAGGAACAGCAACTTTTTTTCCTTCCGCGTCAACCTCATAACCAATTACATCACCAATGCGGGTCAGTCCAACCAAAACGCCTCTGCCGTCTGCGTGGCGAAGTCCTCTTTTTACATCATAAAGCTGATAGAGTGAAGGATCGATAGGGTCGTTGTTTTGAGCAAGTTTGGTAAGTTTGTCAAGAAAAGGTTTTTCTAAATCAAGAAAAGTGTCAGCCATAAGGTCCCCCTTTAATTTTTTTGGATTTCAAAATGCATAAAAATTACTGAATTGTGCATAATTATACAAAGAAAGTGGGTTTTCGTGAATAGGAAATTTAAAATTTATACATCTTTTGGGGATTTCTAAAGGGATTTTTGAAAGATTTTTTTAAGGAGAGCCTGGAATTTGCAATTTTTAGAAGGGATTTTTTATAAAAATCGGGCAAAGCGGATTCGAACCGCCGACCCCTGACTCCCGAAGCCAGTGCGCTACCAGCTGCGCTATTGCCCGTATTCAAAGTAAAAAAAAGCTGTCTAGGAAAACCTAAACAGCTGAGCGGGATGTGCGGGGCTCGAACCCGCGGTCTCCGGCGTGACAGGCCAGCGCGATAACCAGCTTCGCTAACACCCCGTGTTGATGTTGATAATATACAAAATAGCAGAATTTGTGTCAAGGGCAAAAATCAAAATTCATAAAAAAAATTTAAAATATTTTTTTTAGATTTTAAGCGCATTTTAAAGACGCCTTTTTATCCCCATAAACAAAAATCCCCTACTTTACTAAAGAATAGAGGTCAGCCATTTCGTTTCTGAAAGGAGCCTTTTCTTCTTTATTTTCCCATTCAATTATTTTCCTGATTTGAAAATGCTTCATGTCATGAGGATTTTCAAAATGTAAAAGACCAAAGCGGCCCTGGCCAATGTAAGCGATTTTGTCACCTGGGCCCAGACTTTCAGACTTTGACACTTCTTCAAGGGCGCAGTCAAAATGCATAAGGGAATTTTCAGTCTTGCCAGAAATGGCCTGTGTCAAATCCTGGATGACCTGGCCGCACTTACAGCAAACCTTTTGTGAAGAAGCCTTGAATTTTTTTATAGCTTCATCTTCGCTTTTGATTTGTTCATCGCTTACGGCATTTGTAGGGTGAAAAAACTTCTGCGGAATTTTAAAATCCTGACCGCCCCTGTTTTTAAAATTATTCTGGTAAGAATGATTGTTATGATTGTTTGAGTGATTATTATTTTTTCCGTTAAAAGACCGGTTGTTTCCATTTTGATAAAAATTATCATAGGAATCAGAATTCTTTTTCCAGTTATTGTTATTATTATGGTGATTTGAATAATGCTTATTTTTCATTTTATCTCCTTATAAAACTCCGCGTTAGCGGCAGCACAGGAT